>JBILBB010000034.1:0-8911 GCA_044353955.1 Candidatus Planktophila sp.
TGGATCGCTGTGCAATCTTTCCTCAACATTGGTTCTGCAACGAGCCTTCTGCCTGTGGTTGGTGTGACCTTGCCACTTGTTTCTTATGGCGGTTCTGCACTTGCAGCGACGATCTGCTCACTTGGATTTGTGGCAGGTGTTGCGCTGCGAGATCCTGAGGTACGACGCGAGATTGTTAAGAAGAGAAGTAAATGACTCGAATAGTTTTCGCTGGAGGTGGAACTGCCGGTCATATTGAACCTGCACTCGCTGTTGCTCGCCAATGGAAGAAGATTCATCCCGATACACAAATACTCTTTCTTGGAACCTCTTCTGGGCTAGAGAATCGACTTGTGCCAGAAGCGGGTTTTTCACTTGCACTCATAACCAAGGTACGTATCTCCAGGAAACTCTCACCTTCTCTATTGGTAGCTCCTTTTGCACTCCTTCGCTCTATCGCGCAGTCGTATTCGCTTCTGAAAGGCGCAGACCTGCTCGTTGGCTTTGGAGGATATGTTTCCGGTCCCGCCTATGTCGCCGCACGAATACGTAGAATTCCGATTGTTATCCATGAGGCAAATGCACATCCCGGAATCGCAAATCGACTTGGAGCGCTCTTTACTAAGCACGCAGCCGTTGCATATCCAGTTGCACGCGGAAGACTTTCAGGTGCACTTCTAGCAGGACTTCCCTTGCGTCCAGATGTCGAGAACGCATTTCACGGAGCAGAAAGTGACTGGGCTCGGGCGCGAAGAGAGGCAAAGGCGCGAAGTGGATTTAGCGCGGAGAAACCATTGATCTTTATCTTTGGAGGTTCACAGGGCTCTGTTGCAATCAATTCAGTTATTGAAGGAGCTCGTTCCGAACTTATATCTCAAGGTTTGCAGGTGCTGCACTCAGTAGGTGAACGCAATTCACTGCCAGAATCTGGTGGAAGTTACAAAGCGGTCTCGTATATCACCGATATGTCGAGCGCATATTTAGCTGCAGATCTCATCATTTCAAGAAGTGGCGCAGTTTCATGCGCTGAGATAAATACGCTCGGCCGATATGCACTTTTCATTCCACTTCCTGTAGGCAATGGTGAACAAGAGCTCAATGCTCTGACCCTTGTCTCTGAATCTCGCGCCGAGCTCGTTAGCCAAAGCTCATTCTCTTCAACTTGGCTAATGGCAAATATTTCACGCCTACTCACCGCGAGTTCGCATACAGCGATTGAAGGTTCCCGTAAAGATATTGATGCCTCATCTAAGATGGTTTCATTGATGGAGTTTGCTATCGCAGGAGGTAAGTAAGTGCAATCACTTGCAGGCCAGAAGATTCACTTTATTGGAATCGGTGGCTCTGGCATGAGCGGTTTAGCTCGTATTGCACTTTCAGATGGAATATCAGTCAGTGGCTCTGATGCAAAAGATTCGAGCGTTCTTACCGCTCTCAAAGCTCTAGGTGCAACTGTCTACACCAGCCACGCAACTGAGAATGTTGCAGATGCTGATGTCGTTATTTACTCGACTGCAATCTCGGCAAATAATCCTGAAATGGCCTTTGCAGTGCAGCGGTCAATTCCAATACTCACGCGAGCACAAGCGCTAGCGCTCCTCATGCGAGGTTCAAAGAGCATTGCAGTAGCTGGCACACATGGAAAGACGACGACCTCTTCGATGATGACTGTCGCACTCCAGAGCTGTGGAGTCGATCCATCCTTCGCAATTGGTGGAACGTTGATGGCCTCGGGATCAAATGCACATCGCGGAACAGGCGACTTCTTTGTTGCTGAAGCCGATGAATCTGATGGATCGTTTATCGAGTACAAACCTATGGCTGCAATAGTGACCAATATTGAGCATGACCATGTTGACTTCTTCCAAACACCCGAAGAGGTAACTGCAGTCTTTGAGAAATTTGCATCCACAATCGCAGCCGATGGATTACTTGTCTTCTGCGCAGATGATGCCGGATCCCTAAAATTGGGCTCCCAAAGCGCCACATACTCGCGTATCTCCTATGGCATCACTGATGCTGCAGATCTACGCATTGATCAGATCTCGCTCCTTCCTATGGGCTCGACATCGCGCATCATCTGGAAAGGGCGAGCTGTTGGAACTCTTGAACTTCAAGTTCCGGGTCACCACAACGTTCTCAATGCAGCAGCGTGCTTGGCGATGGGTTTATCACTTGGCCTACCAGCCCACCAATTACTTGAGGGGCTACACAGCTTTAGAGGCGCTGGCCGTCGCTTCGAGCTAGTCGCAACAGTTCATGGAATCCGCATCGTTGATGATTATGGACATCACCCAACTGAAATCAAGGTAACTCTTGATGCAGCTAGAAGATATGCAGGGGATGGGCGTCTCTTAGTAATCTTCCAGCCGCACAGATACTCACGCACCCAGGCTTTCCTTGAAGATTTTGCAACAACTTTAGATCTTGCAGATGATGTGACTCTCCTCGAAATCTATGCGGCGAGCGAGAAACCAATAATTGGAATTTCTTCAGAGTTGATTGCAGGAAAGATGAAGAATGGACATTTCATTCCTAACTTTGTCAGCGCATCAGAGCGAGTAATCGATATGGCGAAACCTGGAGATGTCATCATCACTCTAGGAGCTGGAGATGTAAATTCACTGGCACCTATCATCGCTGAAGGGCTGCAGAAGCGTTTTGCGTAACTCTCTACGTTTAGCGAGATTTCTCATCGCGACTGTCGTCATTTTCTCAGGGTTGATTTATCTCTTTGCTTGGTCAAATGTCTTTACAGTTAAGGAGATCACAATCTCTGGCGCACCGACAAAAACGGCAAAAGAACTTGTCTTAGAAACTTCTCAAATTTCTCTTGGCCAGAAGCTGGCGCGTATCGAACCTCGCTCCGTTGATAATCGCCTTAGCTCTCTTGGGTGGGTGAAGGAGATTACGATTACACGTGACTGGATATCTGGCGAGGTCTCACTCGCAGTCGAACCACGTATCCCCAAGGCCTATTACAAAGGTAAGACTCTCGATGCCACAGGTGCCATCTTTGAACTGCCTGGATTTGATGGCGGCGATCTGCCACAGGTATCTGCGCCAACGCCAGAACTTGGAGTCCAGGCAGTCGAACTTTTTCGCCAGCTGCCATCTGATTTCAGAGAGGCAGTCACCTCACTTACTGCAGTCAATGAAGCTAGCTTCTTACTTGCAATGGATTACAAGGGAAGATCCCTCTCGGTAAAGTGGGGATCTAATGAAGAGAACTCACTTAAAGTGCAGGTATTTCAAGAGTTATTGAAACAACCTGAGAATAAGCAAATCAAGAGAGTTGATTTATCTGCACCCCATGCACCAATTGTTAAATAGTTCATCGCTTCAATTTTTCGCAAAAATGTATCAATCTGTAGTTGAGAAAATAGTTCGTGGCGGTCTTTGATTACCACTTACTAACCCCATACCTTCAGCGCCAAGATAAATGGTAGAAATGTAATTCTCAAGTAGAGGTTTACAGTTCTTAAGGGGGACTCACGTGGCTGCACCACAAAACTACTTAGCTGTCATCAAGGTTGTCGGTATCGGCGGCGGCGGAGTAAATGCAATCAACAGAATGATTGATGTTGGTTTAAAGGGCGTCGAGTTCATTGCAATCAATACTGATGCACAACATTTATTAATGAGTGATGCAGATGTGAAATTAGATATTGGTCGTGCATCAACTAAAGGTCTCGGCGCAGGTGCTGCACCAGAGAAAGGTCGCCAAGCAGCGATTGATCACACAGAAGAGATTGAAGAAATTCTTCGCGGTGCAGATATGGTCTTTGTTACTGCAGGAGAAGGTGGCGGAACCGGAACAGGTGGAGCCCCAATCGTTGCAAAGATTGCACGCGATTTAGGTGCGCTGACAATAGGCGTAGTTACTAAACCATTCTCATTCGAAGGAAAGATTCGCACACGTCAGGCAGATGAAGGAATCGAACTACTTCGCGAACAAGTTGACACACTTATCGTTATTCCAAACGATCGTCTCCTTGCGATCTCTGATCGTTCAATTACTGCAGTCGATGCATTTAAGAGCGCAGATCAAGTTCTGCTCTCTGGCGTACAAGGAATTACAGAAATCATTACTCAGCCAGGTTTGATTAACCTCGACTTTGCAGATGTAAAGACTGTGATGACAGATGCAGGTTCTGCGCTGATGGGCATCGGTTCTGCTCGCGGCGAAAATCGTGCAACACGGGCTGCTGAGTTAGCGATTTCAAGTCCGCTACTTGAAGCATCAATTGATGGCGCTATGGGAGTTCTTCTCTCAGTTGCAGGTGGCTCTGATCTCGGACTCTTTGAAATTAACGAAGCGTGCGAACTCGTACAGAGTGCAGCACACCCTGATGCTCGCATCATCTTCGGTACAACTATCGATGACGCCCTCGGAGATGAAGTTCGCATCACCGTTATCGCAGCAGGATTTGCAGGGGGAGAGCCAAAGAAGGTTGATATGCCAATCATCAACGCCCAGACGCTCGGTGGCATCGCAGATCCCATTCCATCAAATGACCCACTCTCAGTGGCGCTGGATCTTGATTCATCAGCACCTCGTAAGCGCGTGACATTTGAAGAGTTGGTCTCTGAAGATGAAATTGATGTTCCTGACTTCATGAAGTAATTTCATGAGCTACAGCTTTACCAATCGCACCGGGGGCTTGAGCACTGGTGCTTTTGCATCTCTCAACTTTGGACTTCATGTGGGCGATGATTCCGTAAAGGTCAACGCCAATCGCGAGGCTCTCAAGGATCGCCTTGGGCCGGTTCAATTTATGTCACAAGAACATGGCAACAGAATTGCACTCATCGAAGGTGCCATTGATGAAGATCCAATCGCCGATTCTTTGGTAACCGGAATACCCGGAATCAACCTTGCTGTGCAAGTAGCCGATTGCATTCCACTTCTGTTGAAATCCGATCATGCAGTTGCAGCGGTGCATGTAGGTCGCAAAGGGTTGGTTAATGGAGTTGCTCTTCGCACCATCGAACTTATGAGAGAGATGGGGCAATCTTCAATCTCAGCAATCATCGGACCTTCAATCTGCGGAAAATGTTATGAAGTCTCAGAAGAGATTTTCAATGAGGTTGTTGACCTTCACCCAGAGGCTGCGGCTCAACGCAGTGATGGAGGTTTCGCTCTCGATCTCCCACGCGCATTGATGGCAGTGCTGGAAGCGCAAGGAGTTCCTGTGACTCAAGAAGGTAATTGCACTGTTGAAGATTCTCAACTTTTCTCATATCGCCGTGATGGCATTACAGGCAGACAAATTGGAGTCATCTGCCTATGACCCGCCATGAGGAGATTGCCCAGAATCTACGCGATGTGCAATCTCGTATTGGTAGCGCTGATGTAACTCTGATCGCTGTGACGAAGACTTATCCGGTCAGCGATGTGCAGATTCTGAAAGATTTAGGTATCAATAACTTTGGCGAGAATAGGACTGAGGAAGGTGGCGAAAAATCCTCAGAAGTTGATGGGATTTGGCATTTTCAGGGGGGAATTCAGAGTCGCAAGCTGAAAGAGATTGCGCAATGGGCAGATGTGATTCATTCACTTGATCAACTTTCGCATGCCCAGAAGTTAGAGGCACTTCTCACTAAACCCATCGATGTATTTCTTCAACTCTCACTCGATGGCGATCCATCTCGCGGGGGAGTTCGTCGCGAAGATCTCAATTCTTTGGCGCAGAAGGTAAGTGAGTTGCCTCATCTCAATCTCCAAGGGATTATGTGCGTTCTGCCACTTGAGGTAGATCCTCATGATGGCTTTAGAAAAGTGGGCGAGATTCATACTCAATTTCAGAGCGAATTCCCGGAGGCAAAGTATCTCTCGGCAGGAATGTCCGGAGATTTTGAAATAGCCATTGAATACGGCGCGACACACATTCGCGTAGGCAGCCAAATCCTCGGTCAGCGCACCGCTCGCCGGTAACCTAGGCATATGTCAGCACTCAATAAAATGATGGGCTTCCTTGGCCTCGTCGATACAGATGAAGAGCCACAAACCAATCAAGCGCCTGCTCGTCCAGTTGCATCCCGCCCAGGTCGCGAACGCACAGGTGTAACTGTTCTAGGAGCTCATGCTCTTTCACAGCCTGCAACACAACCGGCAATGATTGAAGAAGCTGCATCTTCATACAACATCATCACTCTTCAACCACGTTCATACTCTGAGGCTCGCAAAGTTGGCGAGTACTACCGTGAGGGAAATCCCGTGATCATCAATCTCGATGATATGGAAGAGAGCGAGCGAAAGCGCCTCGTCGACTTCGCAAGCGGACTTGTATTTGGACTTCATGGCCGAATCGAACGCATCAGCCTCAAAGTGTTCTTACTCTCACCAGCAAATGTAAGTGTGAGCAATGAGGATAAGACTGCTGCACAGGCAACTTTCTTTAATCAGAGCTAAGTTAGTGCTGTGATTACCTCAATAATTCTCCAACTTCTTGACTTCTTTAAGCTCGCTCTCTTTGCTCGCATCATTATTGATTATGCTCGCATGTTCGCAAAGAACTGGCGTCCTAATTCATTCCTTCTAGCAATCTTCGAAATCATCTATTCGATTACTGATCCACCGATGAAATATGTGCAGCGATTTGTGCCACCTCTTCGCCTAGGCGGCATTGCTCTCGATCTCTCATTTATAGTCTTGCTCATTGCAGTCAATTTATTGCAAGGTGTAATTCGAGCACTTCTTTAAGACGCTGCAAGCTTTAAGCCTTGTCTTTAGGCTTTACTCAGGGCGATATTTACTCCTAGTTCGTTCTCAATGTGGGGAACTCCTGCATCTTCACTCATGGAGAGTGCAAGAACTTCCTCTGAGATATGCGCTGCGTTAGCTGAAATAGTCTTTGCTAAATCGGCGGGAGCGCTCCATCGCACGTTGATTCGATCAGAGATATCAAATCCATCGCTCTTGCGACGTTCTTGAATCAGGCGAATAACTTCGCGCACATGACCAGAGGCAATAAGTTCTGGAGATAGCGCTAGATCAAGAGCAACGCTCTCACCATCGTGACTTGAGACCATCCACCCGCTCTTGGGAACTTCTGTAATGACCAAGTCATCGAGTGCAAGTGCAAATTCGCCGACTGTCGCCGATCCCGTTGAACGTAACTGCTTCACCAAGGTGGTTGCATCGGTTGCAGCAATCAACTTTGCGACATCCTGCACGGCTTTGCCGTATTTAGCGCCGAGCGATTTGAAGTTCGCCTTAACGCTGATATCTACAAGGTCGCCATCGGCATCTGCAATATCCTCAAGATCTAGAACATTGAGCTCATCAGAAATCTGCTCCTTCATATCGAGGGGGAGTTGAGACCAACCTTGTGCAGAAATCAGTGCACGCTGAAGTGGCTGTCTAATTTTGATTCCAGACTCTGCTCGAGCAGCACGGCCGAGTTCTACAACTCGACGAGTCATAGCAACTTGGGCATTGAGATTGAGGTCAATGAGCGAGCTCTGTGAGATTGGGAAATCGGTGAGGTGTACCGAGTCAGCCGCCTTCGGATCTGCAACGCGAATCAACTCTTGCCATGTGTGTTCTGCAATAAATGGAACCATCGGCGCAAGAAGCTGAGTCAGCGTCAAGAGACATTCATGCAAGGTGGCAAGAGCTGCAACATCGCCATCCCAGAATCTGCGGCGTGAGCGACGGACATACCAGTTAGAGAGTTCATCGATAAAGCGCGCAAGAACTCTTCCCGCGGTCTGCGAATCAAACTCTGTGTAAGCCTTATCAACTTCTGCAATAAGTACATTGAGTTCACTCAGAATCCATCTATCCATCAAGGTGCGATCCTTTAGCGCGGGGCTCTGGGAAAGTTCAAAGTTGGAAGCCTGCGCATAGAGAGCGTGGAAAGAGATTGTGTTCCAGTATGTAAGGAGGGTCTTTCGTACAACATCAGAAATCGCATCGTGGCCAACGCGACGGGCAGACCATGGTGAACCCGCTGCAAGCATGTACCAACGAACGGCATCTGCACCGTGCTGATCCATAAGCGAGATAGGTTCAAGAACATTGCCGAGGTGCTTACTCATCTTTCTTCCATCTTTATCCAAGATATGTCCAAGGCAGAGCACGCTCTTATATGAACTCTCATCGAAGACCAGAGTTCCAATAGTCATGAGTGTGTAGAACCAACCTCGAGTCTGGTCGATAGCTTCACAGATAAAGTCAGCAGGATAGGAAGCTTTAAACTTTTCAACCGATCCTGGCTTATGTGGGTAACCCCACTGTGCAAAAGGCATTGCACCTGAGTCATACCAGCAGTCAATTACTTCAGGTACGCGCACCATGAGAGCTGAACACTCTGCACATGCAAAGGTAATGTCATCGACAAATGGACGGTGTGGATCAAGGTTGCTCAGCTCCTGCCCGGCGAGTTCGCCAAGTTCCTTAAGTGAGTCAACACAGATCTCATGCTTATTCTCGCAGCGCCAAATTGGAAGAGGAGTTCCCCAATAGCGATTACGTGAAAGCGCCCAATCGATATTGTTGTTGAGCCAATCACCATATCGGCCAGTTTTAATTGTCTCTGGGTGCCAATCGGTCTTCGCATTCTCGCGAATTAACGCATCCTTAATCGATGTTGTACGGATATACCACGATGGTTGCGCGTAATAAATAAGTGCTGTGTGACAACGCCAGCAGTGTGGGTACTCGTGCTCATATGGCTGATGCTTGTACAGCACGCCACTTGCCTTGAGCTCTTTCACAAGAGGCTTATCTGCCTCTTTAAAGAAGAGTCCACCGACAACAGGTGTATCGGAAAGAAAAGTTCCATCAGGCGCAATTGGATTTACAACTGGCAGACCATATGAACGACAGACCTGTAAATCATCTGCGCCAAATGCGGGGGATTGGTGAACAAGTCCTGTTCCATCTTCAGTCGTTACATATGTTGCCAGCACAACAAAGTGTGAA
>JBILBB010000031.1:0-9276 GCA_044353955.1 Candidatus Planktophila sp.
CGCTGCAGAGATAACCATCTGATCAAAGTTGACGTTATCCATAAATACGAAATCGTCACCTTCCTTGTAAAGGAAGTTCATCTCGCGCTTTTCTAGTACTGCAATCTCAATCTTTACGCCAGCGTTAAAAGTCTTATCGACAACCTTGCCCGTCATAACTTGCTTAAGCTTGGTTCGAACGAAAGCAGGGCCTTTTCCAGGCTTAACGTGTTGGAACTCTACGACAGTCCATAGCTGACCTTCGATATCGAGTGTCATTCCATTTTTTAGATCATTTGTTGTTGCCACGTTAGCTCCAGTTCAGGTCCTCGTCGTTCGACGGACGCTATAGGCAGAGTTTACCTTATGAAATTACGCGAGTAGCGCCTTCAGTGCAATCAAAGCAAGGACATATGAATTCGGCCCGAATCCCCCAATAGTGCCATTTGCTACACCTGAAATAACAGATGTGTGGCGAAACTCTTCACGCGCTAGTGGGTTTGAGAGATGAACCTCAATAAGTGGCGATTTAACAAGTTCAGCTGCATCACGAATTGCATATGAGTAATGCGTGAAAGCAGCAGGATTGATGATGACAGGCGTATTTGTATCGGCAGCTTCGTGAAGCCATCCAATGATCTCTGCCTCATCATTACTCTGACGAACATCGGCTTCAAAGCCATGGCTCTTTGCCGCAGATTCGATATGGCTGACAAGATTTGGATAACTCATATCTCCATAAATTGCAGAGTCACGGATATCGAGTCTTCCCAAATTTGGGCCGTTGAGTACTAAAACCTTCATTGGCATACCTTCTCATACGCGGCAATGAGCGCGCCTTCATCTGGACCTTCAACCCGCTGTGTCTGACCAATATCTCCTAGGAGAACGAAGCGCAAGGTGTTACCACGCGACTTCTTATCTAGCTTCATATTGGCTAGAAGTGCGCTCCACGATGAAGCGCTATATGTAGTTGGTAGATCTAAAGATCCGAGGAGTTCTCTATGCAATAACAATGTACTCTCCGAAATCAAATCCAATGAGTAAGCCAGTTCTGCAACGTAGATCATTCCTATAGATACGCACTCTCCATGGCGAAGCGCATACTTGGAATCTAACTCAACGGCATGACCGAAGGTATGACCGTAATTAAGGATTTCCCGGTCGAAACTCTCTTTGTAATCACCGGTTACAACATCACCTTTTACTCGAATAGATCTTTCGATGAGTTCTGTAGTTAGAGATTTATCTGCTCTAATCTCTGCAAGTGACTTACCTTTAAGAATATCCAAGATTTTGGTATCTCGAATAAATCCACATTTCACAACTTCGGCCAGCCCAGCTGAGAAATCTCTATCACTTAGGGTCTCTAACCACTGGAGATCGACGATAACCCTCTGTGGGGAATGAAATGCACCGATGAGATTCTTGCCGTACTCGCTATTAATGCCAGTTTTTCCTCCGACAGCTGCATCAACCATTCCTGCGACAGTAGTTGGGATTGCGACCCAATCAATTCCACGGAGCCAAGAGGCGGCAGCAAAGCCCGAGAGGTCGGTGATCGCACCTCCGCCGATACCCACAATCAAATCTGAGCGAGTAAATCCTGCAGCTCCTAGCCAATCCCATAATTGCAGAAGTGTCTTAGTGCTCTTTGCAATCTCAGAATCGGGAACTGCGAAGTAGAAAGGCTCAGCCTCCCCTACCTCTAAATTCTTGAGCTGATCTTTCATCTTCTCAGAGAAGATAAAGGCGATGCGCTCTCGACCCTTGGCGACATCTCTAATCTCATCCTTAAAGTCAGCACCAATGCGAACTTGGTACTGACGTTCGGCTTTAATATCGACGGTTATCATTTCAGTGCACCAAGTGCTTCCTCTACGATCTGCTTCTGTGATTTGCCGTTGACATCGATGACTACATTGGCGATTGATTCATAGATTGGTCTACGTACTTCCATCAGAGTCTGCCATTGCCCGCGTGGATTGTGCAGTAAGAGTGGGCGATCACGATTAAATCCGATTCGTGGAGCGACGCTGGATAAAGAGATATCCAGGTAAATAACCGGGGCAGATGAAACCTTAAGCGCAGATTGTGCATCAACAGATATCGGTGCTCCTCCGCCCAGTGCCAAGATTGAACCATCGTTGAGAAGTTCATCTCTAAGTACTTTCTTCTCTACTGTTCGAAAATAATCTTCGCCTTTATCAATAAAAATCTGAGAAACGGGCATCTCTTCTCGCTCTTCAATAATTGAGTCGGTATCTCGAAATGGCAGGCCTAAAACGCTTGCGACAGCTTTTCCTATCGTTGATTTACCTGAGCCCATGGGACCTATAAAGATTGCGCGAGGTGCCATATGCGCCTACTTAAATGGAAGATTCTCAATATATGACTGGAAGTTCCGACGAACTTCCTGAACCGAATCTCCACCAAATTTCTCTAGTACTGCTTCTGCAATCACTAGAGCAGCCATAGCTTCTGCAACTACACCAGCAGCCGGGACTGCGCATACATCAGAACGTTGATTAATAGCCTTTGCTGCATCACCTGTCTGAACATCGATAGTGTCGAGCGCTTTAGGAACGGTAGAGATCGGCTTCATTGCAACTGAAACTCTCAAGATTTCACCGTTAGACATTCCACCTTCTGTACCACCGGCTCTATCTGTGCGGCGAACAATCTTGCCTGAGGCATCTCGTTCAATCTCATCGTGAGCAACGGAACCTCTACGTGTAGCAGTTCTAAAGCCGTCACCAATTTCAACGCCCTTAATTGCTTGAATACCCATCATCGCACCAGCGAGGCGAGCATCTAAGCGTCTATCCCAATGAACATGTGAACCTAAACCTGGTGGAAGGTTGTAGACGAGAACTTCGCATACTCCACCAAGAGTGTCACCATCAGAGTGAGCTGATTCAATCTCTGTAATCATCAGCGCGCTCGTCTTTGGATCTGCACAACGCACCGGATCTTCATCAATGCGACTCATATCTCCCTCTAAAGGCAGAGGCGTCTCATCAGGAATCCTTACAGAACCAATGGAAACGACATGGCTAAGAATTGTGATCCCAAGAGATTGCTGGAGAAAGTTTCTAGCGATAGCGCCCAGTGCAACCCGAGCAGCTGTCTCGCGAGCACTAGCTCGCTCAAGAATCGGCCGCGCATCATCGAAGTCATATTTCTGCATGCCAACTAAATCGGCGTGCCCAGGACGTGGCCTGGTGAGTGGCGCATTTCTAGCCAACTTCTCAATCTCATCCAACGGAACTGGATCAGCTGACATGACCTTCTCCCACTTAGGCCATTCGCTATTTCCTACCTGAATCGAAATTGGGCCACCTTGAGAAATTCCTAGACGAACTCCGCCGAGAATCGTGACTTTATCTGCCTCGAAATTTTGTCGGGCACCTCGTCCAACGCCAAGTCGGCGGCGAGATAAATGAAAATCGATATCGGCAGTTGTGATCTCGATGTGAGCCGGAAGTCCTTCTACAATCGCAGAGAGAGCTTGGCCATGTGATTCACCGGCAGTAATCCAACGCATTGTCCTATTGTTGCAGATGTACGGGGTATCTCGCGACTTATTTACAGGGATGTCAATGCAGAGCCATGCTGTAAATCATAGGTATACAAATCGATGGCGCTAGTGCTACTCGGGCAGGAATCCTCCCATTCTTAATCCACACAATGATGATTTGAATCGATATCAATGTAGTCGAAATCGCGATGTACTGCAGAATCGAGTATTCAATCTTAGAGAAAAGCACTAGGACCGTTATGAGCTTTATATCTCCTCCACCGAGGTCGGTGATGAAAGAGAAGAGAATCAAGAGGAGAAAGGTCGCTGATGCGAGGGGAAGATTAATCGATCTTTTGAAGGTAAATAAGAATGAGCACGAGAGAACAATTAGACTGACATTAGTGATGATGTGATTTCGGAGATCTTTAATGGCAATCCAGCTGAGAATGGCACAGGTAACGAGCATTACTTCAGCATAACTTCGATGAGGAAGTTGAATTTCAGAACTGTGTATAACTTAGGAGTTGATCACCTTACGAAGGTGAGAAGCGAGTTCTGTTCTATAGGGGATCTCTCCGATTGTCTTCTCAACTTGGTCGATCCCTTGATAGAGAAGAAGTTCTAAACCGTTAATTACTACTCCTGAAGCATCCAACCAGCGTGATGCAAGAACTGTTGGCCACGGGTTATAAATCACATCAAATAGTGGCGCCGTTACTAAGTCCCGAACATTTTCTGCAAGGAGATCTGCCGCCCCTGCAGGGGTTGTGTTGACAACGAGGTCATACTCGTCGAAGCCAATATTCTGTCGCCAAAGTTCATATTTGAAATCGGCTACCTGTACCGCTTGAGCAAGTGCTTCTTCACGCGTTGATGAACGGCCAAGAACTGTAATCGCCTTACTGACCGAATCGAGCACGCCAGCAACAGCGCGTGCAGTTCCGCCTGCTCCCAAGATTAATACCGATGAGAAAGTCTCAAGTTTCTTCTCTTTGAGCGCTTGCATGAAACCGGAGCCATCTGTGCTGGTAACTTTCCAGTTTGCTCCATCCTTGTACAAGGTATTTGCAGATTGAATTCGGGTTGCAATTGAATCTATCGGTAGCCCCAGCGAAAGCGCCTCTTCTTTAAGTGGCATTGTTAGTGACAAATAATCAAACTCTTCTGATCTCTCTGAGAAGAATCTGCTTAACTCCCCGGACTTGACTTCAATCGCTTCATAGCTTCCATCAATCTTGAGATATTCAAAGAGCGCTCTATGAAGTCGGGGCGAGAGAGAGTGAGTGATTGGGGAACCCAGTACCGCGCCTCTAATCATCGTGAACTCCCAAATAATCCAGCCCGTAGATTCTTTTTGTACTCGAGCTTCCAAGTGTTGAACTCATCAAGATTGGCTGTGAAGCGAGTATCGGACGGTGCAACGGTGATGAAATATATCCAATTCCCCGGCTTCGGGTTCATCGCCGCACGCATTGCGGAGAGCCCTGGATTATTGATTGGGCCCGGGGGTAATCCATATCTTTTATAGGTGTTGTAGGGAGATGAGATCAAAGTTGATTGAGTGCTTAAGAATATGTTCCCTCGGAGTTTTTTGATGTAATGGACAGTTGAATCTAATTGGAGAGGCATTCCAATCTTTATTCGATTCTGAACAACTTGTGAAATCTTGCGAAAATCTTGAAGCTTGCCCTCTGCCTGAATTAGTGAGGCGATGATAAGAAGTTGTTGAGCTGAGAATTTTGATTCTGAGGAGAAGAAACCAGCATCCTGCATCGCACGCTCAGAGTTACTCATCATGCTTGTTATCGCCGTTAGTGCAGAAGTACCTTGAGCAAAACTATATTGTGCAGGGAAAAGTAGACCCTCCACAGATGTAAATCCCTTTGGCTTTTCAACGACCTTCAGTGCGTCAGCTACTTCCTTAGTGGAGAATCCGGCTTTGTACATTTGCGGTAGAACTTCGCTAATCCAAGATCCTTCAACGATATTTACCAATCCAGTTAAACGTTTTGAGTCCAAGAGCTGAGTGAGAGCCTCTTTTGCACAGATCTCTTTATTCAATCGATGTGCGCCAGGGGCAATTTGTGAGGCTTTCGGGTCACTTACAGCAACTCTAAAGAACGCTTGCGACGATTTAGTAACACCTTTGGAAAATAACTGGCGAGCGATTGAGGAACCTGTCTCGCCGCTCTTGACCTGAATAGTGACCTCAGTTGGCGAACTTTGAGAGCATGAGAAATCCGGCGCCGAGCCCCCTAAACCTCTCACTTCGCGCACTCCTAAGGTAAGGAGTGCGGAAAAGAGGAGCGCAGAAGCGACTCTCGAAATTGGAGTATCTAACTTAACCCTCACTAAGTAACCCTTGCTCGAGTATCGCAACAGCCGCCATCGAATCAATCATCTCTTTAGAGTCACGGCTGGAAACTCCTGCCTCTTTCAATTTTCGCTGCGCACTTACAGTAGATAAACGCTCATCAATCAAAACTACTTCAATCCTGAATTGCTCAGTAAGTGCATCCGCAAAACTCTTCGCTTTCTCAGCGCTATCGCCTTCCGTGCCCGACATATTTACTGGCAGGCCCACGAAAACCTTTACTGGCAGATACTCATCGATTAACGTGCCGATTGAATTGAAGAGTGATTTATCCTGGCTCTTGAGGGCGGGCAGCGGTGAGGCGAGGATTCCATCCGGATCACAAACTGCAACACCTATTCGAACATCTCCGTAATCGAAGGCAATGCGACGGCCTCTCAAGGATTTACTTTCCAGAAACTACATTAGTAATTGCTTGAAGCGCATCAGTTGACTTCGATGAGTCACTTCCACCGCCTTGTGCGAAATCATCCTTACCGCCTCCGCCTCCGCCGAGGATTGTTGATCCCGCTTTCACAAGGGCTCCGGCCTTCATGCCCAAAGCTCGAGCAGCATCGCTTACAGCGACCACGAGGACTGGCTTTCCATCGTTCGAACTAATAAGAGCAATAACAGATTTCTCTGCACGATTTCTTAGATCTAGGGCAATCTTTCGTAGATCATCTCCCGTAACACCATCAGCCAAAACTGTAGCTACGGTTGAGATGCCATTTATATCGATAGCGCTCTGTGCGAGTTGAGAAATTTGACCCATCGCCTGAGCCGACCGCACAGTGGCCAACTCCTTCTCAATCTCCTTTATGCGATTCATCAGATCAGAGATTCGCTCAGGTAGCTCTTCTGTCTTTGATCCTTTAATAATTTCAGTCAGTGAATTGAGAAGGATATGTTCGCGGGCTAAGAATTTATATGCATCTACGCCAACGAGAGCTTCGACTCTACGGACACCAGCACCGATTGAAGATTCACTGAGTAGCTTGACTACGCCAAGTTGGCCTGAACGATCTACGTGAGTTCCACCGCAGAGTTCACGAGCCCAATCCCCCACGCTTACAACTCTCACTTCATCGCCATATTTCTCACCGAAGAGAGCCATCGCTCCCATCTTCTTCGCTGCATCCTGAGACATAACCTCTGCTGTAATAGCTAAATTATCTAGAAGCAAAGTGTTTACTCGCGACTCAACATCGTTGAGAACTGATGCAGGAACTGTTCCTGTACTAGGGAAGTCGAAACGGAACCGACCTGGTGAATTCTCTGAACCAGCTTGCGTGGCTGTCTCGCCCAGTAACTCTCTAAAAGCTTTATGAACCATGTGGGTTGCTGTGTGAGCCCTGGAAATCGCATGACGCCTCTCGATATCAATTTCTGCAAGAGCATCTGAGCCGACAGTTACTTCACCCGACAAAACTCTTCCGCGGTGGACTGATAGACCATTTACAGGTGTCTGAACATCATCAATCTCAATAACAGCACCAGTGGAGAGAGTGATTCTTCCGCCATCTGCCAATTGCCCTCCACCTTCTGCATAGAAAGGGGTGCGATTGAGAATAACTTCAATCTCTTGACCACCTGATGCAGATGGAACGCTCAGCCCATCTACAAGTAGCCCATTGATAGTGGATTCAGATTTCTGATCTGTATAGCCGATGAAAGTTGTTGCTCCTGATTTATCGGCAATCCTCTTATACTCAGAGAGATCTGTGTGCCCACTCTTCTTAGCCTTTGCATCTGCTTTAGCGCGATCTCGCTGCTCATTCATCAATCTACGGAAGCCATCTTCATCAACTTCGAGCCCAACTTCACGCGCCATCTCGAGAGTTAAATCGAATGGAAAACCATAGGTATCGTGGAGTTTAAAGACTTCATCACCAGGAAGCTGATTCTTATTCGACTTCTTAATTGCCGCTGAAGCAACATCAAAGATCTGTGTTCCACTCTTGAGAGTCTGCAAAAAGGATTCTTCTTCAGAGACTGAGACGCTAAGGATTCTCTTCTTATCGCTCACAAGCTCTGGATATTGCGGACCCATCGCGCTAATAGCTGCGACGGTGAGCTCAGACATAATTGGGTCGTTAACGCCAAGTAATCTCATATTTCGAATTGTTCGGCGCATCATTCGGCGAAGAACATATCCTCGACCTTCGTTACCGGGAGTAACTCCATCTCCGATGAGCATTGCAGATGTTCTTGCATGGTCTGCAATAACACGAAGGGCGACATCGGAGTTCTGAGATGATCCGTACTTAACTCCAGAAAGTTCAGATGCTCTAGAGAGGATCATCATCGTTGTATCAATCTCATAAATGTTCTCAACGCCCTGAAGCAACGCTGCAGTTCTTTCTAGCCCTAAACCTGTATCAATACTCTTCGCCGGAAGTTCTCCAAGAATTGGATATCCATCTTTGCCGCCACCTGCACCGCGTTCGTTCTGCATGAAGACAAGATTCCAGATTTCAAGGTAACGATTCTCATCTGCAATCGGCCCGCCATCTACGCCGTACTCAGGACCGCGATCAAAGTAAATTTCAGAGCAAGGACCGCAAGGCCCTGGAACACCCATCGACCAGAAATTATCAGCCATATCGCGGCGTTGAATTCTCTCGCGAGGTACACCTATCTTCTTATGCCAGATATCAGCTGCTTCATCATCATCTAAGTAGACAGTGACCCAAAGCTTCTCTTCGGGAAATCCATAGCCACCATCTGAAATTGGTCGAGTAAGTAACTCCCACGCTAAGGCAATGGCTCCCTCTTTAAAGTAATCACCGAAGGAGAAGTTTCCGCACATCTGGAAGAAAGATGCGTGTCGAGTCGTCTTTCCAACTTCATCAATATCTAGCGTGCGAACACACTTCTGAACTGATGTAGCTCTCTTGAATGGGGGTGTAACTTCACCTAGGAAGTAAGGCTTGAAAGGAACCATTCCTGCATTAACCAGGAGAAGATTTGGATCATCTGCAATGAGCGATGCAGAAGGAACCACTGTGTGCTTCAAGCCCTGGTTATTATCACTTTCGAAGAAGCGCAGCCAGCGCGCACGAATCTCAGCGGATTCCACGATTAATTACCGATCATCTTTGAATTAAACGGTCTTCTTCTTTGATTTGTGGCCTTTACTCATCTGAGCTGCGCCAAGAAGTGCACCAGCAACCTTTACTGCTGAACCGTTCTTATCAATAAAGTCAGTAGCTGCATCGGTAACCTTAGTGCTCACTTCCTCAACATTCTTTGTAATCTTTGCAAAGCTTTCGAGTGGGCTATTGATCAAGGTGAGCGTCTTTGTGGATTCGCTAAGCAATGGGGTGGTCTCATCGGTAAATGTCTTCAACGAGAGCTTTGCTTCATCAATAAAACGGCTGATGCGGAATACTGCGTAAGCAACAGCGACTGCAAGGAC
>JBILBB010000033.1:0-9026 GCA_044353955.1 Candidatus Planktophila sp.
AGTAAGTGCTCCTCTAGAGAGATCCACATCTGCAATCCTTTGCTGTCATCCAAACCCAACAGGGGGAGGAATGATGGATAGCCATATCTATAAGAAAGCTGCAAACCGCTTACCGTCGATGGCTGGGATCACCGTAGTTCGTTTCAATACTCGTGGAACATCAAGCGAGGCAGGTACTAGCACTGGAACTTACGACAATGGTCGTGCAGAGAAGTTTGATGTCGAAGCGATGATCACATACTGTTTTGAAACCCTTGGATTACAAGAGTTGTGGGTAGTTGGCTGGTCATTCGGAACAAGTATTGCAATCAGCCATGCACGCGATCCTCGCATCAAAGGGTTGATTCTTCTGAGCCCAACGCTGCTCGACATTGTCGATGGAGATCTAGAATTTTGGGCTGCAGATGGGCGTCCAGTAACTGCCTTGATTCCAGAGCATGATGATTACCTAAAGCCAGATCAAGCAAGAGAACGTTTTGCAGTTATTCCGCAGGTAAATCTCATTGCAGTTGATGGCGCAAAGCACCTATGGGTTGGCGAACCTTATGTGCATAGAGTGCTCAGTGAGATAACCCAGATTGTCGCACCTGAGCGCTTGCCATTACCTACTGAGATTTAAGATTTTTCAGCGCGAGGAAATACAACTTCCTCGAGGATCAAAATCACTGATGCTGCAATCGGTACAGCAAGTAATCCACCAACAAGACCCAGTAGTGAAGTACCAATGAGGGCGGAGATAATTGTGACTGCGCCTGGAACATTGAGAGATCTCTTCATGATTTTTGGCGTGAGAATGTAATTCTCAATCTGCACATAAACAACGTAACCGATAAATGCAATTACGCCGATTGATATCGACTGCGTGAATGCAATGATTGTGTAGATAGCGCTGCCGATAAAGTGGCCAATGAGTGGAACTAGACCACAGACAAAGATAATGATTCCGATGGCAATCGGTGATGGCAGACCCAGAACTAGCGCGAGAAGAGTCATAAAGAGTGCGGCCAATGCAGAGACCAGAATCTGGCTGCCTACAAATGCACCCACACGGGCGATAACTGCCTCAGTTAGAAGCGCGACGCGAGCGCGACGACTAACAGGAACAAACTTCAACCCTAGATTAACTGCCTGTGGAAGCGATGTGATGAAGTAGAGAGTAAGGACGAGAATCGTAAGCGCAGTAAATGTTCCAGAGAGAACACTCTTTCCGACGCCGATTACTCCACCAAATGCAGAGAAGAGCAAGGTCCCATCAGATGTGACTTCACTTAGCTTATTCTGAAGCGAGTCGATGATTCCATATTGAGTATTGATACTTGCGATTGTGGAATTATCTTTTAACTGGTTGAGAAGCGATGGCGCACTCTCAATGAGGTGCGTGAGCTGAGAAACAAGCGGTGGAACTACCAGCGCACCGAAGGCAATAACGAGCACAATTACCGAGGTAAAGATTATTGAGACAGCTGTGGTTCGAGAAACTCCACGCCGACGAATTGCATCGACTGCAGGGTTGAGACCAGTTGCAAGGAATAAGGCTACGAGAATCAGAACAAATACTTGGCTTGCACTTGCAAGTGCACGCATCAGAACAAATGCACTTAGCGCTCCAACTGTTGCAACAAATCCAAAATAGAATGGATGTCCACGATCGATAGGTGCTCCGGCAACCCCGAAATCTGAGGGTTTAGGTGATTTAGTACTCTTTTTCTTTATACGCTCTGAAATAGCCATGCTTTATTGTAAAGCGTAAGAGAGAATAAGCCCCATGGCGCTACGGATAACTGGACTCGGTGAAGAAATTGCCGCCGTTACCGGCCTGCCCTGGAATCTCCCACTTGAGGAGTGGCCTGAAGATCCGATGCTCGCTGAGAAGCGTGGTATTTCTCGACATATCGTGCGGCTAATTCGCTCAACAAATGAGCCAGATTCTGAGGTCTATGCGGTCAAAGAGACTGTCTCAGAATTTGCTAACCGTGAATATAAAATTTTACGCGAGCTGACCCAACTAGATTCGCCTAGCGTTCAATCAATTGCTGTTATCGAGGGCCGCACTGATAGCAAGAACGAAGAACTCCCATGCGCACTTGTCACTCGCTTTTTGCCGTACTCACTGCCATACCGCGTCGTCTTGAGTGATAAGCATGTAACTGCAGAAGATGTAACGATGATGGCAAACGCTCTTGCACTGCTATTGGTGCGACTTCACTTACTTGGCTTCTGGTGGGGAGATTGCTCGCTCTCAAATACTCTATTCCGCCGCGATGCTGAAGGCTATGCCGCATACCTTGTGGATGCTGAAACAGGAGAGTTTCAGAAGACTTTAACTGCAGGTCAGCGCGAACACGATCTAGAGATCGCACACTTCAATGTTGCTGCAGAGTTGGAAGATCTTCAATTATCAGGAGTTCTCTATCCAGGAATGGATCCAATTCGAGCCAGTACTGCACTGATAAAGCGATACCACCGATTGTGGTCGGCGTTAAAAGATCGTCAAGTTTTGGATCCCACTGATCGCCATGCAGTCGAACGCGCAATGCGTCAGCTACATGATCTTGGCTTTACAGTTGAAGAAGTATCAGTGTCCATGGAAGAGGGGGAGACTGCAGGAAAGCTAGTCTTCCAACCAAAGTTGGTGGCAGCTGGTTATCACAAGAATCGCTTGCGTGAATTGATGGGACTTGAAACAGAAGAGTTACAGGCAAAGCGTTTACTCGCATCATTTGATCGCTTTAGAGGTCGCGAAAAAGCACCGAAGCCACCAGTTGCTGATTCTGCACGCAGATGGCTCAATGAAGTATTTGTGCCAACTGTCTCTCTTATTCCACCAGAGCTCGCAGGAAGAATCGAATTGGCTCAGTTCTTCCATGAAACACTCGAACATCGATGGTATTTAAGTGAGAAAGCCGGACATGATGTGGGTCTTGAATTTGCAGCGAAGTCATTTGTGACTGATGTACTTCCATTTCGCCGTGATTCTGGCGTTGATGTACGTGTTGATGGCATGATTCAGCAGTGAGCCTTCCACCAAATTTCTCTCAAGCCGTAGATCTCAGTTCTCTTGGTAAACCACCTGTAGACACTTCAACTCCTATGCCAGGCTTTGAAGTCACAGCTGAAAATCTGCAAAACGAAGTTCTACCCCTTTCGAATTCAAAGCCTGTCGTTATTCTCTGCTGGTCTGCCCGATCTACTGAATCTGTCTCAACACTTCGCGCATTGGGGAATTTAGAAGCTGCAGATTCAGGCAAGTGGGTTCTAGCAACAGTCGATATCGATACACAAGCCCCTGTAGCGCAGGCACTTCAAGCGCACACCATTCCTTATGGCGTTGTATTTATCGGTGGTCAGGCAATTCCATTCTTGGAACAAGCGCTCAGCGAGAGCCAACTCCGCGAAGTCATCACAAAGATTCTCACACTCGCATCGCAGCAAGGTATTGGTGAAGAGCCGTTAGAACCAACTGAACCAGAAGAAGATGAAGCACTGGCTGCCCTTGATCAGGGTGATTACGCAACCGCAGAAGCTGCCTACAAGAAGCTGCTCGCAAGAAAGCCAAATGACAATTTTGCAAAGCTAGGTCTCTCTCAGGTTCAACTTCTGATTCGCACTGAAGGTCTTGATGGACAGAAGGTTATGGAAGATGCAGTTAAGCGCCCTGATGATATTGCGACTCAACTTCAATGTGCTGATGTAGAAGTCATGAGCGGATATTTAGAGCCAGCATTTGAAAGACTCTTGCATCTTGTAGTCCTACATGATGGCGAGGAGAGAAAGTTAGTGAAGGACCGTCTCCTTGAGTTATTTGGTCTAGTTGATCCTGCAGATCCGAGAGTCATCAAAGCTCGAGCATCGCTTGCGAACGCCCTCTTTTAATGGAGAATCAACGCCTGCAAGCCCGCGAGAAGAAGTTGATCCATATTCTCTTTCTCTGTTTCGGTTTTGGAATCATGGCTTGGATTCCTCGCTTTCCTGAAGTTAAATCAAATCTCGGTCTTGAAAATGGTGCCTTCGGCTCATTGATGAGCACGGGTTCAATTGGTGCTTTCTTAGGGCTGCTTACAGTTGGCCACATCATTCATGAATATGGCGCACTGCGAGTCACAGTTACTGCAATCTTGATTCTCTTCACATCTCTCTCCCTCCTTGTACATATTCATTCAAGTCTGATTTTTCTGATTTTGAACATAACCTTTGGCTTCGGAATTACAGCTGTCCATGTCTCTCTCAACTCACATTTATTCCACTTTCTGGAGCGAAGCAAAATCAATCTAGTCACAACCTCTGCGGGCTATTGGAGCGTTGGTTCGCTCAGTACTGCGATTTTCTCTGGTCTCTTAGTCGGACGTGTTGGCTTAGCGCTTCACATCAATCTGCTCTCAGTTGTACTTGCAATAACGATGATTGCAATTATCTTCAGCTTAAAAGGTGACTTACTTACCCCTAATGAAGATTCCGAACATGATTACACGGTCAAGGAGATTTTCACAGGATTTAAAATTGATTGGCCAGTAAGCCTTGGAATGGCTGCAGCAATCTACCTCGAGTTTGCTCTTGCAGATTGGGGAACAATCTTCACAAAGGAACGCCTTGATGTCTCAGGCAGCTTAAGTGCAGCCCCCTTTATCGTGTTCACAGCGACGATGATTGTGGGGCGCCTAGTGATTGAGAGATTGCTCAAGAGTGCTCCGATTGATGTTTGGGTGAAGAGAGCCGTTCTCTTCGCAGGAATAGGCTTTGGCCTTTCAATCATTGTCGCCACCCATCTTCCCGTAGAGCTGAAGTGGTGGTCATATGCGCTCTTCATCCTTGGCTTTGCAATTGCAGGCCTAGGATCATCGTTTGTAGGTCCTGCATTCTTCGCTGCAGCGATTCGTAGATCAACACTGCCGAGCGCCGTAGTGGTAGGTCAATTCGGAGTCGTAAATACCGTGCTTACCTTTGGAATTAAATTTATAGTTGCTTGGGCTATTCAATTCACTGGGTCAATTGCACTTGCAATGATGATTCCGACTGCAATGATTCTGGCAACAGTATTCTTTGTGAAGAGCCTTAAAGAAGGCTCAAAGGCGAATTAAACTCGTTCTAGCCAGATAGTTGCTGGAATCAGACTCGATTTGCTAGAGATTCGGTTAATCAACCAGAACCTTCGGTGTTGCCAGCATCTGCTGAACGTACATCGAAAATTCTGTACTTATCGATAGCTTCCTGAACAACAGATTCCTTCACTTCTCCTGCCTTAGCTAGCTCTGCAAGAGTTGCTACAGCGATTGACTCGGCATCGACCTTGAAGTGACGACGAAGAGCTCCGCGAGTATCTGAGAGACCAAAACCATCTGTACCTAATGAATAGAATTGATTTGGAACCCACGGTGAAATCTGATCTTGAACTGCGCGCATGAAGTCTGATACTGCAACGACAGGTCCCTGACTTCCCTCGAGCTTCTTAGAAACATATGCACTCTTCTTATCGCGAGGATTGAGTAAGTTGTGGCGATCTACTGCAAGACCATCACGACGAAGTTCGTTCCATGAAGTTACTGACCAGATTGAAGCTGCAACGCCCCAATCTTCTGCGAGTAACTTCTGCGCCTTAAGTGCCCAGTTAACGCCAACGCCAGATGCAAGGATCTGCGCATTCTTCTTACGTTGCTTTGGAGCTGCTGCGTAGAGATAGATTCCCTTGAGCAGACCATCGATATCAAGATTCTCTGGCTCTGCAGGTTGCATATATGGCTCGTTGTAAACGGTCATGTAGTAGTAAATGTTCTCGCTATCTTCGCCATACATGCGACGCAGACCATCCTTAAAGATATGTCCTACTTCGTATGCAAATGCTGGGTCATATGCGACAACTGCTGGGTTTGTAGCTGCAAGAAGATGTGAGTGACCATCTTCATGCTGCAAACCTTCTCCATTAAGAGTTGTACGGCCAGCTGTTGCACCAAGAACGAAGCCGCGTACCAATTGGTCGGATGCTGCCCAGAAGGCATCACCTGTGCGCTGGAATCCGAACATTGAGTAGAAGATGTAGATCGGAATCATCGGTTCGTTATGTGTTGAGTATGAAGATCCCACTGCTGTAAATGAAGCGACAGATCCAGCTTCGTTAATACCTTCGTGGAGGATTACGCCAGCAGTTGATTCCTTATATGACAACATCAATTCACGGTCTACAGCCATGTACTGCTGGCCATGTGGTGAGTAAATCTTCAGTGATGGAAATAGTGAATCAAGGCCGAAGGTGCGAGCTTCATCAGGAATGATCGGAACAAGGCGGCTACCAAGTCCTGGATCTTTAATGAGGTCCTTAAGCATGCGAACAAATGCCATCGTTGTAGCAATCTCTTGCTGTCCTGAACCGCGACGCACAGATTCGTATGCCTCATCACTTGGCTGCTGCAATGGACGTGAAACTTTGCGACGGCTTGGAATTGATCCACCCAATGCGCGACGACGCTCTTCGAGGTACTTCATCTCTGGAGAATCAGCTGCAGGGCGATAGTAAGAAGGTGTGTACTTATCTAACTTGTCATCGGTAAGTGGAATATCAAGACGATTACGGAATTCGATGATGTCTTCAAGAGTCATCTTCTTCATCTGGTGTGTTGAGTTACGACCTTCGAAGTGCGAACCAAGTGTCCAGCCTTTAATTGTCTTTGCAAGAATGACAGTTGGCTTTCCATTCTTCTGCACTGCTGCTGTATATGCAGCAAAGAGTTTGCGATAGTCATGGCCACCGCGCTTGAGACCCCAGACTTGATCATCAGACCAATTAGCAACCATTGCAGCAGTGCGTGGATCGCGACCGAAGAAGTGTTCGCGAACGAATGCACCGCTCTCTGCCTTAAATGTCTGGAAATCTCCATCGAGCGTTGTGTTCATCAAGTTAACAAGTGCGCCTTCGCGATCTTGGGCCAGTAGTGGATCCCACTCGCGACCCCATACAACCTTGATTACATTCCAGCCTGCACCACCAAAGATTGATTCAAGTTCTTGAATAATCTTGCCGTTACCGCGAACAGGACCATCGAGGCGCTGCAAATTACAGTTAACCACGAAAGTTAAGTTATCCAACTTCTCACGTGATGCTAGACCGATTGCACCAAGTGCATCGACTTCATCCATCTCACCATCGCCGAGGAATGCCCAGACATTCTGATCGCTTGTATCTTTAAATCCACGGTTATGTAGGTAACGGTTAAAGCGTGCTTGGTAAATCGCATTGATTGGACCGATACCCATTGAAACTGTTGGGAATTGCCAGAAGTCAGGCATCAATCGTGGGTGAGGGTATGAAGATAATCCGCCTGCTTGATGTGAAAGTTCCTGACGGAATCCATCGAGCTGATCTTCTGTAAAGCGACCTTCCAGGAATGCACGTGAATACATTCCGGGACTTGCATGGCCCTGGAAGAAGATTTGATCTCCGCCGCCAGCATGATCTTGTCCGCGGAAGAAGTGGTTGAAACCAACTTCATATAGAGATGCTGAAGATGCATAAGTTGAGATATGTCCGCCGACGCCGACTCCGGGACGCTGTGCGCGGTGTACCAACATCGCGGCATTCCATCTATTAAATGCACGGATACGACGCTCAATTGCTTCATCTCCAGGGAATTGCGGCTCATGTTCTGGAGAGATCGTGTTGATGTAATCAGTTGTACGAAGTTGAGAAATACCGATGTTCTTCTCTTGTGCGCGACGCAGAAGTGAGAGCATTAAGTAACGAGCGCGGACTGGACCAGCAGCAGTAAGCGCTGCGTCGAAGGATGCCTGCCATTCAGCCGTTTCCGATGGATCGGTATCTACAAGCTGGTCAATAATCTGATCTGGGAATCCATCGAATTCAGTCATGGCTGTATTCTCGCTTAAAACGGGTATGAGCACAAAAAAATACGCTCCAGTACAGGAAAAACCCCTTCCAAATACCCTTGTAAATACCCTTGTAAATATCGGTCTCATCGGTTGGACTATTCCCGTGGCAATGCGTATGGATTTTGCTAAGGGAGAGCTAGTCCTTGAAGTAGGACATGGGCCAGATTGTGATGCCGCTCTCCGCGATGAAATCATGAAGATGACAGGGACTAAATTCCTTGAAGGATCAACAAACGAAGTAGTTGATGCCGTACTTCTCTGGTTCCGTGAAGATGATGGCGATCTTGTAGATGAATTAATGGATGCCACTGCATATCTATCTGAGACTGGACCTATCTGGGTCTTAACCCCAAAGGTTGGCCGCCCCGGACATGTCGAACCAAGTGATATTCAAGATGCAGCGCCAACGTGCGGCCTTAACCAAACATCAACAATTGCAGTTGCCGCTGATTGGACCGCTACTCGTCTAGTGGCAAGAAAAGCTGGCAAGCGATAGATTCGCGGCATGACACAAACACTTTCAGGACTTAGCGTCGCCGCAGTTGCGCCAGATTTCGAATTGAAGGATCAGACCGGAACAAAGGTCTCTCTCTCATCATTTAAGGGAAAGCAGAACGTCGTTCTCGTCTTCATCCCATTCTCTTTCACTGGTACATGCACAGGCGAACTCTGCGCAATCCGCGATGACATCGCTGCATTCCAGAATGACAACGTTCAGGTTCTTGCAATCTCATGCGATTCAATGCACTCACAGAAGATTTTCGCAGCGCAAGAGGGATATAACTTCCCAGTGCTCTCAGATTTCTGGCCACATGGCGCAGCTTCAAAGGCATACGGAATCTTCAATGAAGATCTCGGCTGCGCAATGCGCGGAACATTTATCATCGATAAAGAGGGAATTATCCGCTGGCAGGTTGTTAATGGCCTCGGAGATGCTCGCAACAATGGTGATTACAAGAGCGCTATAGCTGCGCTCTAATTTTCCGTAACTTACGCACGATTTTCGTACTTTCGCAGATATAAAGTAGTATTCGCGAGCAGTACAAGCCGGGTGGCTAGCTCAGTGGTAGAGCGCCTCGTTTACACCGAGGATGTCGGGGGTTCGAAACCCTCGCCGCCCACAATTGAATGTTTTCTTGTAGTACATAGCC
>JBILBB010000035.1:0-8640 GCA_044353955.1 Candidatus Planktophila sp.
CAACCGAAGCACAGATTGCGCAGCTACGCGTAGATCTCACTGCTGGTGGCGTCAAGCTAAAGAATTAACTAATGACACAACATCCCCATCCAAACCTCGGCACGCCTGGAAAATTAGTTAAAGATGGTCTGCGTATAGTCGCTTTAGGTGGAATCTCTGAGATCGGTCGCAATATGACCGTCTATGAGATGAATGGAAAGCTCCTGATTGTCGATTGTGGTGTCTTATTCCCTGAAGATAATCAACCAGGAATTGATTTAATTTTGCCTGACTTTAGCTATATCCGCGATCGCCTCGATGATGTCGTTGGAATCTTTCTTACACATGGCCATGAAGACCATATCGGCGCAGTTCCATATCTATTGCGCGAACGTGGTGATATTCCTATCTATGGATCACCACTGACCATCGCTCTCATTTCAGCTAAATGTAAAGAACACCGCGTCTCTCCGCTCACTCGCGAAGTCCGTGAAGAGATGCGCGAAGATGTTGGACCGTTTGAACTCGAGTTTGTTGCAGTGAACCACTCGATTCCAGATGCACTAGCGGTTGCAATTCATACAAAGGCCGGGACCGTTTTACACACCGGTGACTTTAAGATGGATCAATTGCCTCTCGATGGTCGCATCACAGATCTGCGCACCTTCGCTCGCTTAGGTGAAGAAGGCGTCGACCTCTTCCTTGTTGATTCAACAAATGCTGATGTCCCAGGATTTACTCCATCTGAGCGCGAGATTATGCCCGCACTCAATCGAGTTATAGCTTCTACTAAGCGCCGAGTAATTGTCGCCTCATTTAGCTCACATGTTCACCGCGTTCAACAAGTTATTGATACTGCCGCGCTGCATAATCGCAGAGTTGCATTTATTGGGCGGTCAATGATTCGCAATATGAAGATTGCTCAAGATATGGGCTACCTCAACGTCCCATCAGGAATTCTCTTCGATGCACGCGAACTCGATAATTACGATGATCGAGTTGTTCTCATCTGCACTGGCTCTCAGGGCGAACCAATGGCAGCTCTTTCGCGTATGGCCAATGGCGATCACCAAATTCGAGTTGGCGATGGAGATACCGTCATTCTCGCCTCATCTCTAATTCCAGGAAATGAAAACTCAGTCTTTAGAGTGATCAATGAACTCACACGTTTTGGTGCAAAGGTGGTTCATAAAGCTAATGCAATGGTGCATGTTTCTGGCCATGCAGCAGCAGGCGAACTTCTCTACTGCTACAACATTGTGAAGCCGAAGTATGTAATGCCAGTTCACGGCGAATGGCGACACCTAAAGGCAAATGCTGAGATCGCAATTGAATCTGGAGTTCCACGTGAGAACGCTTTCATTATTGAAAATGGAATTGTTGTAGACCTTGTCAATCATGAAGCTGAAGTTGTCGGAGCTGTTCCGTGCGGATTTGTATATGTCGATGGTGGAAGTATTGGAGACATTACCGAATCTTCACTTAAGGATCGCAGAATTTTGGGCGAAGAAGGATTTATCTCCGTCATTGTGGTTATCGAATCGCAGACTGGAAAAATTGTTGCTGGCCCCGATATTCATGCTCGCGGATTTAATGAAGATGAAGCGCTCTTTGATGAAGTTAAGGGACAGATTGAAAAAGCTCTTACCGCCGCTGTTGCAGAAGGCGTCAATGGAACACATCAACTTTCACAAGTAGTTCGTCGAACAATTGGGGGATGGGTGGGTCAGAAGCACCGACGCCGTCCGATGATCGTTCCCGTAGTCGTTGAGGTTTAAACGGCGCGCCTAAGCAGCAAGAAAAAACTCTCCACCTAAGATTGAAGGTGTGGCTAAGACGAAGAAACGCACATCCTCACGGTCGATACCCAAGGTAATCGCATCTGGGCTAGCCACACTCTGGCGCTTCATTGCTAAATCTTTGGGTGCATCAATTCGATATGTAGCTCGCGGAGCCCGTGATTTAGATCCGGAACATCACCGCGATGGAGCAGCGCTTCTCGTTCTTATTCTCTCCCTTGCAGCTATCGCAGGTACTTGGTTTCACGCAGATAATTTTGTGGGAAGAAATCTTTACTCATTCTTCTATGGTGCATTTGGTCGCGTAGGAGTTCTCACTCCTTTGGTGCTGATCTACTTCGCTGTAAGGCTCTTTAGAAAACCAGAAGATGGACATATAACTGGTCGAATCACCATTGGAACTCTCACACTTCTGATTAGCGCAACTGGACTAGCGCACTTACTAAATGGATCTCTAGGATCTAGCAATCCAATGGGAGCTACCGCAATTCGTGAAGGTGGCGGATTGCTTGGCTATTGGGTAGCTAAACCATTGGTAGCGCTCATGACATCTCTCTTGGCATACCCACTCCTCTTGGCAATATTCTTCTTCGGTTTGCTGATTATTACCGCAACCCCAATCTCTAAGGTCGCATCAAAGCTTCGCGTCATCTGGGTCTGGCTCTTATCTAAGAAGCCATCGCGACGAGAAGATGGCTTTGAAATTTCAGATACACCACCGTTTGAATCACCAGTAGTTGCCTGGAACGCTGATTCAGATGATGGGCCAGATGATGAGATTAGCGAAGATGAGTTTGATGAAGAGTTCACGGTTGAGATTCCCAAGGCCCCACTGGATACTCAACTCAAAGAGGCGCCCAAGAGCGATAGACGCCCAGAGCAGTTATTACTAACAAGTGATACCAAGTATGAGTTACCGTCTCACGATCTCTTGAAGGTTGGACCAGCGGCAAAGGCTAAGAGCAAGGTAAACGACACCGTTGTTGCTTCATTGACCGAGGTCTTTAAGCAATTTGAGATTGATGCAGTCGTCACTGGTTTTATGCGTGGACCAACCGTTACTCGCTATGAAGTTGAGCTGGGAAATGCAGTTAAGGTCGAGCGAATTACGGCGCTTTCAAAGAATATTTCTTATGCTGTAGCAAGTAGCGAAGTCCGTATTCTCTCGCCTATCCCAGGTAAATCAGCGGTGGGAATTGAGATTCCGAATGCCGACCGCGAGATTGTTGCGCTCGGGGATGTCATGCGTTCAAGTGTTGCAGGACAAGATCACCACCCGATGCTTGTGGCTCTTGGTAAAGATGTAGAGGGCAATTTCGTCTGTGCAAACTTAGCCAAAATGCCTCACTTACTTGTAGCTGGAGCAACGGGTGCAGGTAAGTCATCGATGATTAACGCGATGATCACCTCTATCTTGATGCGCGCTACACCTGATGACGTTCGATTAATCCTTATCGATCCAAAGCGTGTAGAGCTCACTGCGTACGAGGGCATTCCTCACCTCATTACCCCAATCATCACTAACCCTAAGAAGGCAGCCGATGCACTCACATGGGTAGTTCGTGAGATGGATCTACGCTACGAAGACTTAGCAACCTTTGGCTTCCGCCATATCGATGATTTCAATAAAGCGGTACGTGCAGGCAAAGTTGTAGCGCCACCAGGATCTGATCGAGTAGTCGAGCCATATCCGTACCTACTTGTCATCATCGATGAACTTGCAGATTTGATGATGGTTGCAGCTCGTGAAGTCGAAGAGTCTGTTGTGCGCATTACGCAGCTCGCACGTTCTGCAGGTATTCACCTTGTACTTGCAACGCAACGTCCAAGCGTTGATGTTGTAACAGGTCTCATTAAGGCCAATGTGCCATCGCGTTTATCATTTGCAACTTCTTCACTTGCAGATAGCCGAGTCATTCTTGATAGCCCGGGTGCTGAGAAGCTCATCGGACAAGGTGATGGCCTCTTTATTCCTATGGGCGCTAGCCGTGCAATTAGAATTCAAGGTGCTTATGTTTCAGAGCGCGAGATTGAAGCGGTAACAAATCACGTTAAGAAACAACTCTCACCTCGATATCGTGATGATGTAACCCAGGTAGCACAAGTAAATAAGAATCTTGATAAAGAGATTGGCGACGATCTAGAGATTCTCATTCAAGCAGTTGAGCTTGTAGTTAGCACTCAATTTGGTTCGACCTCAATGTTGCAGAGAAAGTTGCGAGTTGGTTTTGCAAAAGCTGGAAGGTTGATGGACCTCATGGAATCCCGAGGAATCGTCGGACCATCTGAAGGATCTAAGGCTCGTACCGTGATGGTGAAGCCTGACGAAATTGATTCAGTGCTTGCCACGCTCCGCGACTATTAAACCTAAATTTTAAGAGTGTTGGATTTAGGGGTGAGATGACCCTTCAGGGGTCAAAACGGTTCCCTTGCCTCTACTTCCGGATTTAGAATTAGAGCATGACCACTGGCAGCGAATTACGCGATCGTCGCGAGAGCGCCGGGCTTTCTATTGAACAGCTCGCATCGTTGACGAGCATTCGCATGGGTTTAATCACCGAGATGGAATCAAATAAGTTTATTCATTGTGGTGGTGACACTTATGCGAGGGGCCACCTCAAAAATATCGCTCTTCGTCTAGGCCTTGAACCTAATCACTTTGTAGAAATGTATAACGCAGAACATTCGATGGATCAGCGAGCGATTCATGATCTACTGGCAGAAAATAATGTTGCATCGATTCCGCGTGAAGGCAAGACCTTATCTTGGAAAATTCCTGCTCTGATTTCAATAGTTATTTTGTTAGTTATTGGATCTATTCAGATTGTCATGAGCAATCAAAGTACAGAAGTTGTGGCCCCTGTTGTTAAGCAGAGCGCAACACCTACTCCGGTAGCAGAGCCAACTGAAACCGCGACACCAACACCAGTTGCAGAACCGACAGATACATCCGCCGAAGCTGCAGGTCCAGTGACTCTTAAGTTATCTGCTGTTCGTGGAAACTCATTTATCAATATTGTTGTTGATGGCAAGAGTGTTCTCAAAGGATCTATCTTCCAAGGTGATGAGAAGAGCTTTACAGGAAAGAGTTCAATCAGCCTCTACCTAAGTAACCCTGCGGGAGTAGATGTAACTCACAATGGCAAGTTATTGGCCCCACTAGGTGGGCAGAATCAAGAAGTTCGTCGAACCTTCAGATAGGTCATCCCTTAACTTTCAATAAGGCTGTAGCATCACCTGCATGTCGCGTACGGTTGCTATAGTCACAATGGGCTGCGCCCGTAATGAAGTAGATTCCGAAGAGCTCGCAGGCAGATTAGCGGCCGATGGTTGGACGTTAGTTGATGATGTTGAATCTGCAGAAGTCGCCGTTGTAAATACATGTGGCTTTATTGAATCTGCCAAGAAAGATTCTGTCGATGCACTTCTTGAGGCAAACTCACTCAAAGGCCACGGAACAACAAAAGCAGTCGTTGCTGTTGGCTGCATGGCAGAACGCTACGGAAAAGAGCTTGCAGAAGCCCTTCCTGAAGCAGATGCGATTTTAGGTTTCGACGATTATCAAGATATCTCTGAACGTTTGCAATCAATCATTAGCGGTAAAACCCACACGCCACATGTGCCACGCGATCGCAGAGCGCTCCTGCCTATTGCACCATCTGATCGACCAGCAGCGCGTGGTGAGAGCTATGCATCATCACTTGGGGCAGGCGGTTCACTCTTCCGCAAGCGCTTAGGAAACGCGCCGTGGGCGCCATTAAAAATTGCTTCAGGCTGCGATCGACGTTGCTCATTCTGCGCAATTCCTTACTTCCGAGGCTCATTTATTTCACGTCGCCCCACAGAGATTTTGCAGGAAGCGAAGTGGCTTGCAGACAATGGCGTCAGCGAACTATTTCTCGTCAGCGAAAATACTACGAGCTATGGCAAAGATTTAGGTGACCTTAAGTTGATGGAGAAGATTCTCCATGAATTTGCCGAGATACCAGGAGTCGAGCGAGTTCGCTTGTCTTACCTTCAGCCAGCAGAGATGCGCCCATCATTACTGCAGGCGATGATTGAGACTGAGAAGGTTGCTCCGTACTTTGATCTCTCATTCCAACACACAAGCCCCACAGTCCTACGGCGCATGCGCCGCTTTGGTGATTCAGAGAAGTTCTTACATCTGATTAGCCAGATCCGCGCTCTTTCCCCAGAGGCTGGAATTCGCTCTAACTTTATTGTGGGCTTTCCGGGTGAGACTCAAGAAGATTACGATGATTTAGCGAACTTTATCTCTGCGGCAAAGTTAGATGCAGTCGGCATCTTTGGATATTCAGATGAAGATAACACCGAGGCACTGGACTTGTCGGATAAGGTCGATGAAGATGTAATCCGCACTCGCGTTGAGGCTTTATCCTCACTAGCCGATGAGATGGTTTCATTGCGAGCACAAGCGCGTATTGGCGAGACGGTAAGAGTTTTGATTGAAGATGCTGATCTTCAAGAGGGAAGAGCTGCACACCAAGGCCCTGAAGTAGATGGAAGCACAACATTTATCGGCACATCTTTCGCGGTGGGCCAGTATGTAGATGCAGTAATTATTGATTCCATGGGTGCAGATTTGGTTGCACAACCGCTATGAGAGTTCCTGGATTCATAACTCCCAACACTTTAACGGTGGCGCGTATAGCACTGATCCCATTTGGAGTTTATGTTTTATTCCTCGACGGTGGCGATAATCCGAAGTATCAAATACTTGCTTGGACAATATTTTTTATTCTCGGACTCACCGATATTCTCGATGGGCGCTGGGCTCGTCAATCAAATCGGATAACCGCGCTTGGAACATTTTTAGATCCTGTCGCAGATAAAGCACTCATTGGTTCAGCGATGATTTCTCTCTCGATTCAAAATAGATTCCCTTGGTGGATCACCATTTTGATTTTGACACGTGAAATTGGAATAACGCTCTTCCGTCTTATGGTGATTAAGGGTGGAGTTATTCCTGCCAGCAAGGGCGGAAAGCTCAAGACTTTGATGCAGAACTTTGGCGTGGGCTTCTTCATGCTGCCATTTCCAAGCTGGCTCGAGTGGTTCCGGGTCGGCTTTATATCAATCGCAATTATTTTGACCGTCACTACCGCATACGACTATATCCGCACCTGGCAGAGAAGCTCTTCGAAAGAGTAGATTTAAGATCATGCCTACAATTTCACCAGCCCACCAGATAGTCGAGATTCTGAAATCTCAAGGAGCAACAGTCTCTGTCGCGGAATCTCTGACTGGTGGTGGCGTTGGTTTTGCACTTACTCAAGTACCTGGATCTTCTGAAGTATTTCTTGGAGGAGTTATCTCGTACACCTCTGATGTAAAGGTTGCAGAACTCGGTGTATTGCAAGAGACGATTGATCAATATTCAGTTGTCAGTGAAGAAGTAGCTCGCGAGATGGCGCATGGTGCGATGAAAAAGTTTGGCACCACATGGGCGATTGCGACAACGGGGATTGCAGGCCCAGGTGATTACAAGGGCATCCGCGAAGGAACAGTCTGGATTGCAATATGTGGCCCCATCAACCAGACCCTGCATCTAACGCTCGATAGTGGGCGTGATGGGGTGCGACAAGGCGCTATATCCAGCGCAATTGGTACATTTGCGCGTATCCTTAGCGCTTAGAAGAGTTAAGTTAGATCTAGGGGGCAGCGATGGTTTTGTTACGTGAAGCAGTTGGTCACGCACTTCGCAGCGCCCGCACATCTCAATCACGCACTTTGCGCGACGTTGCCCGCGAGGCACGTGTCTCACTCGGATATCTCTCTGAAGTTGAGCGCGGCCAAAAAGAGGCATCCTCTGAACTTCTCAATGCAATTTGCGAGGCTCTCGGCCTCACGCTCTCATCAGTGATGACCGGGGTTACACACGAACTCGCATCTCGTGAAAGTGCAAAGCTCACCGTTGTCGACGCAGCCTAAGTATCTGCTTCAAGGCGGAATTCATCGTCGCACCGAGAGTGCGATTCTCGAAGGTACAAAGAAATTAATTGCCATGCGTGGAGCATCCAATATTTCAATGATTGAAATTTCTGATGCCTCAGAAGTTTCCCGTGCAACTCTTTATAACCACTATCGCGATAAATCAGCAGTACTTATGGCCCTCATTGGCGCCGAAGTAGAGCGATTAGTTGAAATAGCAGATCGCGCTGGAACACCAGCAGATGCCCTTGAAAAACTCTCGCAAGAGATTTCTGCAGATACCGCACTCGCTGCAATGCGTAAATTTGATCAAGATATCTTGGTTGCAATCATGTCCCATGCCGAGAGCCCTCTCTATGTGACTCTTGCCCAGTGCATCTACAAGGCAACTAAATCTGAGGCTGGCACAGGTCTTGCGATGCGGTGGTTACTGGGACAAGTGATGCAACCGATTTCGGCGAAGCAATCACGTGAACAAGCTGAACTTCTTGTAGAGCGCACACTTTTTTAAGAAATTTAGAACCCCATGCGAATATCTGATTTACGCGAGAGACTCACGCTCTCATTCGGCGAATCCTGGGCGCCATCATTTTCTGCCGATATCGCAATAAGCGAGCTTGGTTCGCTCACGGTAAACCAGGCACTTGCTGCGGGCCGCGAAGCAGATGAAATTTGGAAGGCAGTATGTAAACAATGTCCTGCCGAGACAGAGAAGTACAAGTAAGCGATGCCAGTTACTACAGATGTCTTTAGTAAGCGCCCTGAATTGCCAGCACTGGTCTTAGTCCACGGACTTGGATCGGCTGGAACTATTTGGAAGACCTTGCACCCAGGGCTTGAAGATAGTTTTACTATCTATCCGATTGATCTTCCAGGACATGGCTCTGCACCTCTTGGCGATGAAGAGCTT
>JBILBB010000036.1:0-8519 GCA_044353955.1 Candidatus Planktophila sp.
CGACCTGTTACTTGCGCATAACCAGTTGCAGCGTGACCGGCACCTTGTTCGTGGCGAACCAAGATGTGGCGAATCGTTGAGTCGTAGATCGGATCGTACGCAGGAAGAATCGCACCACCAGGAAGTCCGAACATCACTTCTACGCCAGCTGCTTCAAGGCTCTTAACCAATGAAGTAGCTCCTGTCATTTCTGTGCCGTTCGCTGTTGGAACATGTTTCGCCATCTTCGTACTCCCTTCTCTCTCGATCTTCTTAGTTACTAACATCTAGCTTTTCTCTAGCTTTTCCAAATGAAAAAACCCTCAGATATCTGAGGGCGCGCGTGACGTGAAGGCACGCGCTATCGAATCACCACCACTGAAACTACTGAAGAACGTGTTGATTGCATGGCCCTATTCTCCATCGGAGCGGGGCTGTGCGTCAAGAGATGAGATGAACGTCTCAAAAAGTGGAACGGTTAGTCGCAGACCGCACCTTTTGAGGCTGAGCCCACGAGCTTTGAATACTTAGATAGAACACCCCGGGTGTATTTGTGAGGAAGTGGCTTCCATCCAGACTTTCGGGCTTCGAGTTCTGCTGGGTCTACTAGTAGATCAAGTGTGCGATTTGGAATATCGATACGTACGAGATCGCCATCTTTGATAAATGCAATTGGTCCACCGTCCACAGCTTCAGGTGCAACATGGCCCACGCAAAGTCCAGTCGATCCCCCAGAGAAACGACCGTCGGTGAGAAGTAGCGTTTTCTTTCCGAGACCTGCGCCTTTAATTGCGCCAGTGATCATCAACATCTCGCGCATTCCTGGTCCACCCTTTGGACCTTCGTAACGAATAACAACTACATCGCCCTCTTTAATCGTTCCATTTTCGAGAGCATCCATTGCTGCTTGTTCGCGTTCGAAGACTCGAGCAGGACCTTCAAAAGTTTCAATTCCAATTCCAGCTGTTTTGCAGACTGCGCCTTCAGTTGCAAGTGAGCCACCAAGGATTGTGATTCCAACATCTGTTGACATTGGTTTGTCGACTGGGAAGAGAACACTTCCATCTGCAAAGGGAGGATTGATATCAGCTAAGTTCTCAGCCATTGTCTTGCCTGTGACGGTAAGTGTGTCTCCATGGAGATAGCCCGCATCAAGCAAGATACGAAGCACAACAGGAATTCCACCAACGCGGTCAACATCTGTCATGACATATTTTCCGAAAGGTTTGAGATCACCAAGCAGCGGAACCTTTGAACCAATACGGTGGAAATCATCGAGCGTAAGGTCAACTTCTGCCTCGTGAGCAATAGCGAGAAGGTGGAGTACAGCGTTTGTTGAACCACCTAGTGCCATAAGAATCGTGATGGCATTCTCAAATGCCTTCTTCGTCAGAATATCTCGGGTTGTAATTCCTTTACGGATTAACTCAACAACTGCAGCACCTGACTTAATTGCAAAGTCATCTCTACGACGATCTACAGCAGGAGGGGCCGCAGATCCAGGCAATGAAAGCCCAATAGCTTCACCAATACTTGCCATTGTGTTCGCTGTATACATACCGCCACAAGCACCTTCACCTGGGCAAATTGCCTTTTCAATTTGATCTACACGATCTTGTGTAATTAATCCTCGCGCACATGCACCGACGGCTTCAAAGGCATCAATGATGGTTACATCTTTGCCGTCTACTGAACCTGGAAGAGTTGAACCTGCGTATACAAATACCGATGCAACATCGATACGTGCTGCAGCCATCATCATGCCAGGAAGCGACTTATCACAACCTGCAAATGTGACCATTCCATCCAGGCGTTCTGCCTGCATAACTGTCTCAACTGAATCTGCAATTACTTCACGAGATACGAGAGAGAAGTGCATTCCTTCGTGGCCCATTGAAATTCCATCAGAGACGGAAATAGTTCCGAATTGCATTGGGAAACCACCGGCTTCAATTACGCCTTTCTTAGAAGCCTTTGCAAGTCGATCAAGTGAGAGATTGCAAGGAGTAATTTCATTCCATGAAGATGCAATACCGATTTGTGGCTTTACCCAATCGTCATCGCCCATTCCAACTGCGCGGAGCATTCCACGCGCAGGTGCGCGCTCTAATCCATCAGTAACGAGTCCAGAGCGAGGTTTCATCTTCGACATGAGAGAATTCTACCTTCAGTCGCGCTATTTGCGATAAATCAGTTTCTACGTAAAAGGAGACACCTCTGTGTCAAAGCAAGCCCAAGATCAGACCCTAGACCCAACTCGTTGGCGCACCCTCTTTGTTGTTGCCATCGCTCAATTGATGATTGTTCTGGACAGTTCAATCATGAATATCGCGATTCCGAGCGCCAAGATTGAATTAGGAATCACTGATGCCAATCAGCAGTGGGTTATCACTGCCTACACCCTGGCCTTTGGTTCACTCCTTCTATTGGGTGGCCGAATCGGTGACTACATGGGCCGTAAGAAGATCTTCCTAATTGGCCTTGTTGGATTTGCAGCTGCTTCTGCACTCGGAGGAATCGCATCGACTCAAGGGTTGCTCTTTGCATCACGCGCACTGCAGGGCGTATTCGCTGCGCTCCTTGCGCCAGCCGCTCTTGCAATCATCTCCGTGACATTTACAGTTCCTTCAGAGCGAGCTAAAGCTTTCGGTGTAATCGGTGCTATCTCAGGTGGCGGCGCTGCAATCGGATTGATTCTCGGCGGAACACTCACTGAATATGCATCATGGCGTTGGTGCCTCGGAGTAAATACACCAATCGCAATTATGGCGGGAATACTTGCCCTTAAATTTGTACATGAGTCAAAGGCTGCAGGCGATAACACATACGACATTCCTGGCGTTATCACTGCAACAGCTGGTCTCTTCTCTTTAACTTACGGATTCAATGAAGCGGCAACTAAGGGCTGGTCTTCTTCCGTAACGATTTCATTCTTTGTTGCAGCTGCAATTCTTCTCTTCATCTTTATCAATATCGAAAAGCGCGTTGCTAATCCTTTGATGCCGCTACGCGTGATCACAGAACGTAACCGCGGTGGTTCATACCTCGGATCTCTCGTTGTTGGTGCTGGCCTATTCTCAATGTTCCTATTTCTTGGTCTCTACCTTCAGGTAATTCTTGGTTTTAGCCCCTTGAAATCTGGTTTCGCATTCTTGCCATTTACAGCTGGAATCATCATCTTCGCTGGAGTTGCATCACAGTTACTTCCAAAGGTTGGACCTAAGCCACTTATGGTTCCGGGTTTGATTTTTGCAGGTATCGGATTGCTTCTACTTACCCGCATCACACCAGAAACTGCATATTTCACCCATGTGGTTCCATCTCTTCTCATCATGTCTAGCGGTATGGCTCTTGTGTTTATTCCGCTGACTTCAACTTCTCTACACGGCGTCTCTAATCACGACACGGGTGTAGCGAGTGCAATGCTCAATACTTCGCAGCAGATCGGTGGATCTCTTGGAACCGCTCTTCTCAATACTGTTTCAGCCACAGCTGCAGCAACCTATGCAACGACACACACTGAACTTGGAAAGATGGTTCAGCCATTCGCCATGACACATGGATTTACCGTTGCATTTAAATTCAGCGCCGTACTTCTCTTTACGGGTGCAATTCTTCTCTTCTTCTTTATCAATATTGGAAAAGAGTCACTCGTTGAGACAGAAGGCGCCGGCCTGCATTAATTAATTAGAAGCTTGACCTAAGTGGCCAAGTAGAAGCTCACGTACGCGTGCAGCATCTGCTTGGCCCTTTGTCTCTTTCATCACTGCACCAATAAGTGCGCCAGCTGCAGGTAGGTGTCCCCCGCGAACTTTCTCTGCCGTATCTGCCTGTTCTGCGCAAACCTTTTCAATGGCAGCCATTAGCGCACCATCATCATTCACAACTTTGATTCCGCGCTTTGCAACAACTTCAGATGGCTTGCCTTCACCGGCAATGACGCCTTCGACAACTTGGCGGGCAAGTTTGTCGGTGAGTTCACCCTTGGCTACAAGTGCAACGAGTTCGGCAACATCTGCCGGAGTTATTGCAAGGTCAGCAACTGCAATGTTCTGATCATTTGCAATACGCGAAATCTCACCAAGCCACCATGTGCGTGCCTTCGTTGGATCTGCACCAAGATTTACTGTTGCCTCGACGATATCCAAGACATCAGCGTTAATCATCGCTTCCATCTCTTTATCCGGAACGCTCCACTCTTCCTTGATGCGTTTGCGGCGCACTGATGGACGTTCTGGCAGAGTTGCACGAAGTTCCTCAATCCACGTAGCTGCAGGTGTTACTGGAACCAAATCTGGATCTGGGAAGTAGCGGTAATCCTCTGCCTGCTCTTTAGAGCGGCCTGAGCGAGTAAGGCCAGTGTCTTCCTGGAAGTGACGAGTCTCTTGCTTAACTTTCTTTCCCTCGTTGAGAAGCTCTGCATGACGAATCATCTCGCCGCGAATTGCGCGCTCAACTGAACGAAGCGAGTTAACGTTCTTTGTCTCAGAACGAGTACCGAGTACATCAGAACCAATTGGCTTAAGAGAGACGTTTGCATCGCAGCGCAAAGAGCCTTGCTCCATCTTCACATCAGAGACTTTAAGGCCGCGCAAAATATCGCGAAGTTCTGCAACATATGCCTTTGCAACTTCTGGCGCATATTTGCCTGTACCAGGAACAATCTTGGTCACGATTTCAACAAGTGGAATACCAGCACGGTTGTAATCAAGGAGCGAGTAATCAGCACCGTGAATACGTCCAGTTGCTCCACCTACGTGAAGAGACTTTCCGGTGTCTTCTTCCATATGGACGCGCTCGATCTCAATACGGAATTGCTTTGGGCCCTCTTCAGTATCAATTTCAACATCAACATAGCCATCGAAACAGATTGGCTCGTCGTACTGTGAAATCTGGAAGTTCTTAGGCATATCTGGATAGAAGTAATTCTTGCGAGCAAAGCGGCTATATGGCGCGATCTTGCAGTTAAGTGCAAGGCCGATCAGAATCGTTGATTCAATCGCTTTCTCATTCACAACTGGAAGCGCGCCAGGAAGAGCTAAGCAGACAGGACATGTTTGAGTATTTGGTTCTGCACCGAACTCTGTTGCACATGAGCAGAACATCTTGCTATGTGTATTGAGTTCAACGTGAACTTCTAGACCCAGTACTGGATCCCACTTTGCAATTACTTCGTCATATGTTGGAAGTGCCATTAGCGCGCTTCTCCTAATACTGGTGCTTTGCTCAAGATTGGTGCGCCCCACTTAGAAAGCAGAGCTGCCTCAAGAGCTGCACCCGCCTGGTAGAGACGCTGATCCTGCATTGCAGGTGCCATGATTTGGAATCCAACTGGCAAGTTATCTTCTTCAGCCAAACCTGCAGGAAGTGACATTCCGCAGATACCGGCAAGGTTAACTGGAATCGTTGCAACATCACCTAGGTACATAGCCATCGGGTCATCGACCTTCTCGCCAATCTTGTAAGCAGTAGTTGGCGCAGTTGGTGAGACCAGAACATCGGCCTTAGCAAATGCCTTTGCATAATCTTCAATGATCAGCGTGCGAATCTTCTGCGCAGATCCGTAATACGCATCGTAATAACCAGATGAGAGCGCATATGTTCCAAGGATGATGCGGCGCTTTACTTCGCGGCCGAATCCTGCATCACGAGTGGCGCTCATAACTGCTTCTGCAGATGCGCCATCGACATCACCTGTACGAAGTCCGTAGCGCATTGCATCAAAACGTGCGAGGTTTGATGAGCACTCTGATGGAGCAATTAAGTAGTACGCAGCAAGTGCATACTCAAAGCTAGGGCAATCAACTTCTACGATTTCAGCGCCAAGGGATGCAAGAACTTGTAGTGATTCATCAAAGCGCGCTTGCACGCCCTTCTGATATCCCTCTCCTTGCAACTGTTTGATAACACCAATCTTCATTCCCTTTACATCGCCACTTTTCGCCGCTTGTACTACTGCAGGAACTGGTGCATTAATACTTGTCGCATCTTTTGGATCATGTCCTGCGATGACTTCGTGCAGGAGAGCTGTATCTAAAACTGTGCGACCAAAGGGACCTGCTTGATCGAGGCTCGATGAGTATGCAATCAATCCGTAACGAGAGACAGCGCCATAGGTTGGACGAACTCCAACGATTCCGGTTAGCGCTGCAGGCTGGCGAATTGATCCACCAGTATCTGAACCGATGGCAAGTGGTGCTTCAAGCGCTGAGACTGCTGCAGCTGATCCGCCTGAAGAACCACCTGGCGTGCGAGTTAAATCCCACGGATTAAAAGTTGGGCCGTAACCAGAATTTTCTGTAGATGAACCCATTGCAAATTCATCCATATTTGTCTTACCCATAATGACAACGCCGGCATCTTTAAGTTTTGAGACGACGGTTGAGTCATACGGTGGCTTCCAATTTTCCAAAATCTTTGATCCGGCTGTTGTTGGAACGCCACGTTGCGCAAGAACATCTTTGAGAGCAAGTGGTACGCCAGCAATCGGTGAGAGTTTTTCACCGCTCTTGCGACGTGCATCAACGCCTTTAGCTTGTGCAAGAGCACCTTCAGCATCAACGTGGAGAAATGCCTTCACTTGGCCATCTACTTCAGCGATGCGATCGAGATGCGCCTTCGTTAATTCAACAGATGAAATTTCGCCCTTTGAGAGAGCTTCGCCCATTTCAGATGCGGTCTGCTTAATCATTCGGCTTCACCCAAAATTTGTGGCACACGGAAACGTGACTCTTCTTTTGCGGGAGCACCTGAGAGCGCATCTTCAGGAGAGAGGCTTGGCAATACAACATCAGGGCGAGCAACATTCTCAAGCGGCTGTGGGTGTGAAGTCGCCTTCACTCCGGTGAGATCTACTTCCTGCACTCGAGCAACAGCATCGAGGATCATTCCAAATTGTGAAGAGAGTTCAACGAGTTCAGCCTCAGTCATCTCAATTCGGGCAAGACCGGCAAGCTTTGCGACATCATCGCGGGAGAGGCTGCTCATATGGGTGAGTGTATAAAAAGTTATGGTTAAGAGCGAATCTGGCCGTTGCCGGTAACAATCCAGGTAGTTGTAGTCATAGCTTCTAAGCCCATCGGACCACGTGCATGCAACTTCTGATTTGATATTCCAATCTCTGCACCAAAGCCCATCTGTTCTCCATCGGTAAAACGAGTCGATGTATTGACCATAACGGCTGCGCAATCAGAGAGCGCGATAAAGCGTGCAGAATTCTCTTGGTTCTCAGTGACGATTGCTTCCGTGTGTTTTGTTCCAAAACGAGCAATGTGATCTGCAGCAGCATCGAGTGAATCAACAACACCGACATTCATCTCTAGAACACCGTACTCGGTTGACCAATTCTCATCCGTTGCCAAACTTGATTGAATATTAAATTTCTCAGCCACTTTCTGGGCTGTTGCATCTACATGGAGCACAACACCTGCATCGGAGAGCGCCTTAAGAGCCATCGGCAGGAAGATTGGAGCAATAGCTTTATGAATCAGAAGAGTTTCAGCTGCATTGCAGACACTTGGCCGATGGGTCTTGGAGTTAATCAGAATTGGAAGAGCTTTTTCAATATCAGCAAATTCATCGATATAGACATGGCAGACGCCGGCACCAGTTTCGATAGTTGGCACAGTCGCCTCATCGACAACCATGCGAATAAGAGCAGCGCTGCCCCGCGGGATAACGAGATCTACTTTACCTCGAGCGGTAAGGAGCGCCTTTGTTGTTGCGCGATCTTCAGATGGAACAAACTGGATAATATCTGGAGAAATCTTTGTTGCAGATAAGGCATCTCTCATTACATTTATGAGAATCTCATTGCTATTTCGCGCAGTAGAAGAACCTCGCAGAAGTGCTGCATTTCCAGACATAAGGAGAATGACGGCTGCATCAACGGTCACATTGGGACGAGCTTCATAAACCATTCCGATAACGCCAAAAGGAACGGAGATTTGTTTAAGTTCTAAACCATTGGGAAGGGTTGATTGGCGCAAAGTATTGCCAAGTGGATCTGGAAGAGCGGCAACTTGTCGCGCTCCCCCAGCAATCGATGCAATTCGTTCTGGCGTAAGAAGCAAACGATCCTGCATCTGTGGATGCATTTGTTCTTTGCGGGCGCTGGCCATATCGAGCTCGTTTGCTGCAATAATCTCTGCGCTTCGAGATTCGATTGCTTGAGCGATTGACTCAAGAGCTGCCTTACGTTCTGTACCAGTGGCTACCGAAAGTGTGCGCGAAGCAGCGCGAGCCTTATCTGCTAATGCTGAAACAATCTCTACCGCTGTCATAGGAGTACTAAATCATCTCTATGAACCAGCTCGCGCTCATATTCAGCGCCAAGGGATGCTGCAAGTTCTTTAGTAGATCGACCGAGCATCTGAGGAATCTCGGTTGAATCAAAGGCGACCAGACCACGTGCGATTACCTTCCCTGCCTTTGAGGAAAGTTCTACGGTATCGCCTGAAATAAATGTTCCTTCAACTGCTGTAACTCCTGCAGGCAGAAGTGATGTTCCTCGTTCGAGAATTGCGGTAACTGCGCCATCG
>JBILBB010000037.1:0-8279 GCA_044353955.1 Candidatus Planktophila sp.
TGCATCGATAACGTGCCACTTACGGTCGGCGTCGCCTGCCTTTGGGCTATATGTACGCATGCTTTATTACCTTCTTCTTTTCGCTTGAACTTTGGGGTCTAACTTCGCGCCCTAGCGGCGCAGGGGTCCAACTTTACCGGTCTGGCAGGTCGCAAGCCAAATCGGCTCTGAGCGTAAGAAACCCTCTAAATGCGCTTGGCAACGGTGATTTTAGCCCTTTCCAGGAGCTGATCATCGGTTGGGTAATCGACTTGATAGAGCGTTAATCCTCGCGCCGGAAAGACCAGGGAATCTGAGACTCGCTCCTTGTTGGATAGTAGCTCGGCGATCCATTCGGGCTCTTTACGGCCATCGGCAACGCAGACAACTGCGCCTACCAAGTTGCGAACCATTGAATAGCAGAAAGCATCGGCGACAAGGTCTGCAACCAATAGGCCATCATCTTGGCGTTTCCACTGATACTTCTCAAGGGTGCGAATCGTTGTTCCGCCCTGTCTGAATTTACAGAAGGCTGCAAAATCATGGTGGCCGAGAACCAACTGACTCGCCTCGTTCATACGATCGAGATCTAGTGGGCGATACCACGATGCAACATCGTTACGAGTTAGCGGCGGAATTACATCGTTATTATCAATAATTTTGTAGCTGTAGTAACGGCGAAGAGCTGAGAAGCGAGCATGGAATCCAGCTGGGGCATCGGAGATATTCATAATGCGAACATCGTCATCTAGGATGCGATTGAGTTTGTAGCGAAGATCTATATATGTCAGCTCGCCATCGAACATCGCATCAGGCAGGTCCACGTGAATTACCTGCCCTGTAGCGTGAACGCCAGCATCGGTGCGGCCGGCGACAATAGATTCCACATCGGTGCGAGAAATTCGTGCGATTGCTTCTTCAACGAGATCTTGAAGAGTTCTGCGATCTGGCTGTGCGCCCCATCCGAAGAAGTTGGTCCCGTCGTATGCGATATCTATCCGTAAACGACGAAACCCACTCTCAGGGTAGAGAGTGGGCTGCGCCATAGTAAAGGTAAGTGTTTTTACTAATCTGTTACGAGTTCGATAACTGCCATAGGAGCGTTATCGCCCTTACGTGGACCAATCTTTGTAATACGTGTGTATCCACCTTCGCGGTTAGCAAATGTTGGAGCGATTACTGTAAAGAGGTTGTGAACAACTGTCTTGTTAGCAATACGTGCCATTACTTGACGACGTGCTGGTAGATCGCCCTTCTTACCGAAAGTGATTAACTTTTCAGCAAGTGGACGAAGTCGCTTCGCCTTTGCCTCTGTAGTTGTGATCTTTCCGTGCTCGAACAACTGCTCAGCAAGAGTACGAAGAATCAAGCGTTCGTGTGATGGGCCTGAACCCAAACGTGGGCCTTTAGTTGGCTTTGGCATTGTCTTCTCCCTTATGCCTGATCTGCGTCAGCGAAGTCTTCATCTGACACGTTGTAGTTCTGGTGTTGTGAAGGATCAAATCCTGCTGGGCTGTCCTTGAGAGACATTCCCATTGATACAAGCTTTGCCTTGATCTCATCGATTGACTTTGAACCGAAGTTACGGATATCAAGTAGGTCAGCCTCTGAACGGTTTACGAGTTCACCAACTGTGTGAATGCCTTCGCGCTTCAAGCAGTTGTATGAACGTACAGTGAGATCAAGATCTTCGATTGGAAGAGCAAGATCAGCAGCAAGAGCAGCATCCATAACAGATGGCCCCATCTCGATACCTTCAGCATCAAGATTAAGTTCGCGTGCAAGACCGAAGAGTTCAACGAGGGTCTTTCCAGCTGATGCAACTGCATCGCGTGGCTTCATTGATGGCTTTGTTTCGACATCAACAACGAGACGATCGAAGTCAGTGCGCTGTTCAACGCGTGTTGCTTCTACCTTGTAAGTGACCTTGAGAACTGGTGAATAGATTGAGTCAACAGGAATGCGACCAATCTCTGCTCCAGCTTGCTTGTTCTGTACAGCAGTTACGTATCCGCGACCGCGTTCTACAGTGAGCTCGATTTCAAGGTTTGCCTTGCCGTTAAGTGTTGCGATGTGAAGCTCAGGATTGTGAACTTCTACGCCACTTGGAACAGCGATATCAGCACCTGTTACAGCGCCTGCACCTGACTTACGGATGTAGATAACAGAAGGCTCATCGTTATCGCTTGAAAGAACAAGGTTCTTGATGTTCAAGACGATATCTGTGAGGTCTTCCTTAACACCTTCGAGTGTTGTGAACTCGTGGAGTGCGCCAGCAACACGGATGCTTGTCACTGCTGCACCTGGAATAGATGAGAGCAATGTACGGCGCATTGAGTTGCCGAGTGTGTAGCCGAAACCTGGCTCAAGCGGTTCGATAATGAAACGTGAGCGGTTCTCGGAAATTACTTCTTCGCTAAGCGTTGGGCGTTGTGCAATTAGCACTGGTGCTCCTCTTTCTTCTCGTGGAAATCCACTATTTGATTTCCTCTAGGTTTGAAAAATTACTTGCTGTAGAGCTCAACAATGAGCTGTTCTTGAACCTGTGTATCGATCACTGATCGAGCAGGTACGCCGTGGATGATGATGCGCATCTGTGATGCAACAACTTCCATCCACGCTGGAACAGACTTCTCACCGAACTCTGCGCTTGCGACGATAAATGGTGTGAGGTCGTGTGACTTTGGTAGAACGTCGATGACATCCATTGGAGTTACACGGAATGAAGGAATGTTTACCTTCTTTCCATTTACAAGGAAGTGACCGTGGCGAACCAACTGGCGCGCCATGTCACGTGACTTTGCAAAACCTGCACGGAATACAACGTTGTCGAGACGTGTCTCAAGAATGACAAGCAGGTTTTCACCAGTCTTGCCCTGCTTGCGGTTAGCCTCTTCGTAGTAACCACGGAACTGCTTTTCGAGAACACCGTAGATACGTGCACACTTCTGCTTCTCACGCATCTGCAATAGGTATTCGGATTCCTTTGAACGGCCGCGGCCGTGCTGTCCTGGTGGATATGGACGTGATTCGATCGGACACTTAGGTCCATCGCACTTTGCGCCCTTAAGGAAGAGCTTTACTTTTTCGCGACGGCAACGCTTGCAGTCTGCTCCGGTATAACGAGCCATTTATTCTCTTCCTTCCTTAAACTCGACGAGGTTTCGGTGGGCGGCAGCCATTGTGTGGAGCTGGAGTTGTATCAGTGATAGCTCCAACTTCTAGGCCTGCTGCTTGCAATGAACGGATTGCAGTTTCGCGTCCGGAACCAGGTCCCTTTACGAATACATCTACTTTCTTGAGGCCGTGCTCCTGTGCGCGACGAGCTGCTGCTTCTGCTGCAAGCTGTGCTGCGAATGGAGTCGACTTACGTGAGCCCTTGAAACCAACTTGGCCAGATGAAGCCCAAGAGATAACAGCGCCTGTTGGATCTGTAATAGAGATGATTGTGTTGTTGAAGGTCGACTTGATGTAAGCCTTACCAACAGCAATGTTCTTCTTCTCTTTTTTACGAAGCTTTACTTTGCCCTTTGCTGGGGCAGCAGTCTTTGACTTAGGAGCGGCCATTACTTAGTCACCTTCTTCTTACCGGCAATTGCCTTACGTGGACCCTTACGAGTACGAGCGTTTGTATGTGTGCGCTGACCACGAACAGGAAGTCCCTTACGGTGACGAATACCTTGGTAGCTCTGGATTTCAACTTTACGACGGATATCGCCTGCGATTTCGCGGCGAAGATCTCCTTCGATTTTGTAGTTGGCTTCGATGTATTCACGAAGCTGAGCAAGTTCTGACTCTTGCAAATCCTTGACGCGAGTGTCTGGAGAAATTCCAGTCGCTTTCAATGTTGCGTGGGAACGGGTTAGACCCATTCCGAAAATGTATGTGAGTGCAATCTCAACACGCTTTTCGCGTGGAAGATCGACACCGACTAGACGTGCCATGTAATCAACCATTCTGTATCCGGAGGTCCTCCGCAATGCTCCTCGATTTGTATCGAGCCCTGGCCTACCGGTCCGGGGGTCTTAACTATTTCTAGTTAAGTCGCATCACGCGTACTGATCTTTGTCTCGGAGTTACCCTTGACGCTGCTTGTGACGAAGATTTTCGCAGATCACCATTACGCGACCCTTGCGACGAATGACTTTGCACTTGTCACAAATCTTCTTCACGCTTGGATTAACCTTCACGTGTTTTCCTTTTGTTAGTGGGGGTGAACGATTTACTTATAACGGTAAATAATTCGACCCTTTGTAAGGTCATATGGACTTAGCTCTACGATCACACGGTCTGCAGGCAAGATACGGATGTAGTTCTTACGCATCTTTCCTGAAATGTGTGCCAAGACTTTATGTCCATTTGTTAGTTCAACACGAAACATTGCGTTAGGTAACGCCTCAGCAACAGTGCCTTCGATTTCGATCGCACCATCTTTACTAGCCAAGGATCAATACCTTCTTCTCTTTTTCATATGAACGAACAGGGTTGACCCTCACGAAAACCTGTGGATTTGCGCGGGAGCCGAAGGGCGATTCTATGCGAGAGCCCCTTATAAAGGGAAATCCGCTCAAAAGCCAGGAAATGGCCCTTGAAACGCTTGAATTTCTCGATCTTCCCGCGTGGATTAGCTCTGGAAATCCTCATTCTGGCCCAGTGTCGGCCCATGGGACTTTAACCTTCTGTGAGCCTATTTCTTCTTAAATCCGGCTGGACACCTGGGTTTCACTCCAGAGATTTTCTTGCTGAGTTTTCCTTTAGAACAGGTAATTGTTGTTTTCTTAACACTTACCTTTGCCGGCACTGCTGGAGCAACTACCGCGACTTCCGCTTCCTGTGAAAGCTTTGCCTTGATGATTGGCGATGAGAACTCAAAATTCTTTGCCTGCAGATACAGCCACCCATTTCTCTCGCCGATAACTGTTGTGGCGACTTGAGGAGTTCCATCACTGCTGGTAATTGAGAGCGTTGCATTGATTGGTGACTTAGAGAATCCATAAATACAACGTGCAACATCTGATCTCATGACGAGGTCGTATGAACCTTTAAAGTCAGTCTTATCTGGTGCATAGTGAGGAGCGGCAACTTGGTAATCCAAAGTTCCTTCAGATTTATTGAACTTTGGTGGGCCTGCTGAATACTGAGTTGAATTAGTTGTAACGATTCCAGTGACGTTACCTGTGTCTTTGAAGCATTCGTCTGATCCTTGCATTTCTTCTTGAGAAAGAGTTCTCACGGACCAGTAAGAAAGAAGTGCCGTGGCTTTATCTTCGACGAACGGGAGCCAAAGTCGTAACTGCTCCATGCCTGCGGCACTTGAAGCCTCGGGCGAGCTGATAACGTTTCTCAACAGAGGGTTTTCATTCTCTGCCGTTCTTCCACCCAGACCTGCATTCGGATTTCTAATAAAATAAGGATCGTTTTTATATGACCCGGTTTTAACGTCATACTGAGACTTAATTGCTTCGGGCATCTCAGGGTACCTGTACATTTTATATACGGCTGGAACGGCTACAGGTTCGGCCTGAATCTCAATGGTAGAAAATGAAGAGGCTTTTGTAATCTTGATATCGGGTGATGCGAGACGCCCGTGAAGCCAGCCTGCAGGTAAATTCTGCGTACGAATGGAAACATAGAACTGAAATCCAGATGGAAATGCATATCGCTGTGCGCAGAGTGATTCTGATCCTGAGGTAGCTACGCAGAAGTTGCTGCCAGAAAAGCCTGGACCATAGCGCGCCCACGTATCTTTTCCAGTTGGATTCCCTGCTTGACCTGCCGGAATTTTGCCCCAACCGCTATCGCCAAAGCTATTTGTGCTCACCTCTGACTGCAAATTCACTGGATACAACCTGACTGAAAAATCAGATAATCCCATTCCTCGACCCACAGAGCCATTACCTCTCATTACTACCGATAAATAATATTTGTCACCACCGTCATGTGGGGCCTCAGGAATTGCAAATAGGCTACCTGGACCTCCACTTGGTAGTTTGTTTAAAGGACTACCGACATACTGATTCATGCTTTTCGCTGGGAAGTATCTGCTGAAGTTTGCGCGAATCTTTTTCCCACTTGAATCAATAACACCCATTTCTGCTGTGCAATCAACATCTTCGGAATCTTTACAGAATGGAACTACAGCCTGAAAGTCAACATTTCTCGAAATACACTTAGGGTCAAGCAAGCTCGAACACGTCGGATCTTCATCGTTGTACCCTTGATAACCACCTGACGGCAGCAACTCTGAGACAACTTCACCAGCTGAAGTGTCTAAGAATTGCTGAATGTGTTGTCCAAGTTGGTCGTTGTTCGGAATTGACCAAGCTTTACCTGAGTCTCCCACTGAAGGTACAGATGCCTTGCTAGTGGTAGCAAATCCCACGGTAACTATGGCAATGCACAAGATTGATAAAAATCGTTTCATTTTCTCTATTTTTTCCGGTATCCAGTTGGACATTTAGGGTTAGCAGCATAAACTCGTAGGACTTTCTTTCCTTTAGAGCAGGTAATAGTTGTTTTCTTAACACTTACCTTTGCAGGCGCCATCGGTGTACTGGCAACTTCCTGGCTTAGCTTTACTCTAATTGTCGGAGATGAAAATGTGAATCCATTTGCTGACAAGGTCAACCAACCGTCTTTTTCACGAATCAGAGTTGTAGCAACTTTGTTCTCGCCTTCGGCACCAACAATCGAAACTACCGCTTGAATTGGAGCTTTCGAGAAACCGTAGATGCATCGCGCAACATCCGAACGTAAAACAAGATCATAAGTTCCAATTGCCTCTTTTCCATCTGCGGTGAAGTGCGGCGATAGCAATTTGTAATCAAGAGATTCTTCGGCCTTGTTGTAAGTAGGAGGCCCAGCGCTATAGACCAATGAGTTGGTACTGACTACTCCTGCTAATTTGCCAGTACTGGATGAACATCTTGCAATGCTCGGATCTTGATTTCCTTCAAGAGAACGAACGTTCCAATAAGTTCCAGAAGTCGTCGCCTTATCCTTAACAAGGGGTAACCAATAACCAGCCATTTCAATAGCATCCTTACCTGAATTTCCAGGAGTAAAGCGGGAACCACCTTCGCTGAAAAATCTATTGCCACTTAGATATCTTGTAAGCTCTGCTCCTATGTCGGAAGTATTCACTCTTTCATACAAAGTCGGAACTCGAACTGGTAAAGCTTCAAAAGTGAGAACTTGACGTGCGGAATCTGACTGAACATCAATGATAGGTTGGAAAATTCTTCCGTGGAACCACCCCTGCATCGCAGCCCCAAGAATAACTCTCATCCCAAATCTATAGTCCTCGGGAAAATCTTGTGGCAGGTAGCAGCTAGTCGCAGCGAGTACCAAACATGAGTTAGGTCCACTCTCGCGTTGGCTAGACCCGGAGCCAATTCCAGCATCTCTACCTTTAGCGTTACCTGCATTAGTGGAATCCACTGGAAATGCCGGAGTGAAGTTCCCAGTAATCTCATTTACGGGATTGATTCCTGATTCAAATTTTGTGAATTCAAATTTCTCATTGCTGACCTTGATTCCAGCGCTCTTCTTCATTAATAGATATAGGAATGTTGAGGCAAAATACCGATCGTTTCCACCAGCATGGACTACTCCAGGAAGTTGCCAGATACCTCCTTGACTCTTGCCCTGGGGAAGATTGTTAATCTCGCTTGCTGGGTAGTCGTACTTACTATCGGGGGTTGCGTATTTAAGAAAATTGCCCTCGGTCTTTTTTCCAGATTTGTCGACTGCAAAAACGCTTGAAATACAATTGGTTGTTATAGGTGAAATACAAGGCGGAAGTTGATTCCAACCCCAAATTGAACTTGCAGCTGTACAAGTCTCGTCACCAAGCGAGCTACAAAGAAACTGTGATCTAACTCCGAGATCTCCAAATAGAGCGGGTGGGGCTTGGAGAAAGATCTGACTTTCAGAGATATTGATTCCTTGGGTCGGTTGCGTTAAATCGGCGCGAGCCGCAGCGGGTGACGGAGTTACACCATTGAGTGTTAGCAGGATTGCTAGTGATGCCACAGAGATTTTCTTCATTCGTCCTGTCTCATTTGAAATGATTTGGAGTGCCACCTCCGGTAAGTACTCGCTTACCGGAGGTGGCTTTACCTTGATTTATCTATATCGAAGAAAGTTGGAGGTTATTTCTTCTTATAGCCTGTTGGGCATTTAGGTTTTACCGCAGTGATTTTCTTCTGCGCCTTTCCTTGGATGCACGTGATCGTGGTCCTCTTGGCAGCATTCTTAGTTGGCTTGTAGTTAGCCTTGATGCCAATCTTGATCTTTGG
>JBILBB010000039.1:0-8200 GCA_044353955.1 Candidatus Planktophila sp.
GCTCTTGTCATTGGAATGTGGTTTCGCTCAATGGTTACAAGACATTTTGATCCAGCAATAACAATCATTATCGCTGGTATTACGGCTGGTTATTTGCCTTGGTTCTTCTTTCAAGAGAGAACTGTGTTTACCTTCTATGCGATTGTTTTCCAACCGTTCTTAATTTTGGCACTTGTTTATGCAGCTCGAGCAATAATGGCGAGGTTTACGCGTAGCGGTGAAGCCATTGTGGCGGCGCTATTTATTCTTATATTTCTTAACTTTGTTTATTTCTTACCTATTTACTTAGGTGATGTCATCACATATGAGGCATGGCGAAGCAGGATGTGGTTTCCTAGCTGGATATAGGTAGCTGACTTGAATTACTGATTTGCAGCGCGGATATCACGTAAGCGCTGTACAGCTTCATCTGCAAGTTGCTGATCGAAGATTTCATCGCGTGATGGAGCCGCTGCTGCAAGTGCTTCGCGCTCTAAACGTTCTTGCTCTTCAGTCCACTTACCTGGTTCGGTGAGATCTAATACGCGCTTTGATGCCACTGCCTTAGGCGCGTTGACATAGGTTGGAACTGGAATCTCATTTGGTTGCCACTCAGCGCGTGACTGCGCAGTTCCCTTTGGAAGAAGTGTGACTCCTGAGAGTTCGCGTTCTGCAAATGGAATCCAGTGATCGCGTGAAGTGTGAACTTCACCTTTATGAGAAACAAGAACATCCGAAAGATTTGTATGTGATACACCTTCAGTGGTGCGGTGTAATTGATCAACGCGACGTCGCTGAATGCGTTCGCCATTGGTCTGTCTGCGCACATGTGCAATATAAATAAGGAGCGCAGTTACTGGAATTGCAATTGCTATGTAAGCGAATGTTTGCATGATGGCACCTACAATCGTGAGGACGAGAGTTGTGAAGATAAGGAAGAAAACAATTCGACGGCGCAAAAGTTGTTGTGCAACTCTTCCTGCGCGATCTACATCTGTGTAAATGACTCCAACACCTGGTTGCGCACCTGGCGTTGTACTTGCTACAACTCGAAGCGCACTCTTATATCGTTCTACGCTTTTTCCAGAGAATTCATTCTTGTTGTGCAGCCAGCGAGGCAGAAAATAGGCAACCCACATGCCGATAATCGCTAGATAGATAATTCCTGAAGCCATGGTGAGACAAGGTTAGTTGCGCACCTCTATTTACCTGTGGATTTCGAGGGGGGTTTACTGAATTAATTCGTTATTTTTGACAAAGCATTTATGGTCTCGCCAAGCTCCATCTATATGTAAATATGCTTTTCGATAACCTTCAAATTCAAATCCCGCCTTCTCGGCAACCCTGCATGATGCTTCATTTTCAGGGCGGATATTGATCTCTATGCGATGTAGGCCCAATTGATGAAAACCAAATCCTGAAAGCAACTTCACAGCCTCAGTTGTGTAGCCTCGATTAGCGAAATTTTTATCAATCCAATAACCAATATGCGCTCCACGAAGAGCCCCATACATCACGCCACCCATAGTTATCTGACCTACAAGATTCTTGCCTTGCCAGATTAAGAGTGAGTACGAACGCCCTGCATTAGCTTCCACCCTTAAGTTACGAACCATCTCATAGAAAGAAGGGTGTGTATGTGGAATTTGGATTGCAGGATCAGCACCGGGAACCTTCGGCAGAGTTGCCTCCCACGGGGTCAACCAATCTCTATTTTCTGTGCGAACTTGATTCCACTTCGCTCTATCGCGATAACGCATTGGTCGGAGAGTTATCTCAGTGCCCGAGAGCACTATTGAGGACATGAGATCTTCCCTAGAGGTAGCGGCGCTCGAGCACCACAACTGTTACGAGAGTTCCTGCAGTAAGTGAAGTCTCGCTCTCTGAAACTGCAATTAAAGAGTTTGCATCAGAGAGAGTGGCTTGTTCATCTTGAGAACTGAGGGGAGTTACCGACTTTCCATCTTCACTCAAAATTGCCCTGACGTAAGAGCGAACACCACTTGTAGAAGATATCGCCTTATCAAGTTTCGCCTTCAATGAAGGGCGGTGAATAGTTGCAGTACCGAGCATCGTGCGAATCATGGGACGAACAAGAAGTTCGAAGGATATATATGCAGCTATTGGATCGCCTGGAAGAGTTACAACAGGAGTCTTATCTGGTCCGATAGTTCCGAAATTGTGGCGACCACTGGATTCGATTGAAAGTTCAACGGTCTTGATATCGCCAATTTTTTCCAGCGTTCGTGTAATCAAATCAAAGGAATCATCATGGCGTTCACCGCTGATGATGATGAGATCTGCACGCACTAATTGATCTTCAATCACACTTTGCAGAGCTGCCTCATCATCCGGAATCGAATGAACTCGATAGGCGACAGCGCCTACTTCGCGTACTGCAGTTGTAAGTAACCAAGAATTAGTTTCGTACTCTTCATCTTCCTTAAGCGGCGTACCTGGCTCAACAAGATCGGGTCCTGCAGAGATGACAACAACGCGTGGGTGCGGACGTGTTGGCAGATGATCGCGACCAATCGAGGCCGCTAATCCAATTTGTGTGGAGCGAATTCGGCTTCCCGCCTTCATCACAAGTCTCTCACCTGCATAGATATCTTCAGCCAGAGTCGCATCATGAGCATCCAGGAGCGGCATATCGAATGGCTCTAGGGGGCTGCAAAGTTCCAAAAGTGAAGTTAATACTTCATCGACTCGCGCATGCTCTGACATAATCGCTAACCTTACTTGCACCGCACTTACTTCTAGGGGATTTACATGGCTATCAGCGATGAAAAAGTTGCGCTACGCAATCGCTATCGCCGCGAGCGGAAAGAGCGTTATCTAGACCACTCTTTCGAATATCTCGCTACATCTCAAGAATTTGAAGCTGCAAAAGTAATCGCTAGTTACTTTTCATACGGAGATGAGCCAGAAACTTCACATCTCAACAGCGCAATCATTGAATCTGGAAAAACTCTGCTCCTTCCGCGAATTAAGGGAGAGAATCTTGAATGGGTTCAGTGGGACGGTAAGGAAAATTCTCTGAATGTTCACAAGAAGATTAGTGAGCCAATCGGAGAAGCGTTTCAGGATTTGCAGGCTATTGACCTCATTGTTGTACCAGCTCTACGTATTGATAGAAGTGGATATCGCCTCGGGCAAGGTGGCGGTTATTACGATCGTGCACTTCCGAATCTTCACGCATGGAGCATCGGTTTAATTCATGCAGATGAAATTTCGAGTGAGGATCTTCCACGCGAAGATTGGGATATTCCGCTTAACGCAGCGGCTACTCCAGATCTTGTAATTCGATTTAAGAAATAAGTTAAGGCAGATTACGCGCAATAACGATGCGCTGAATCTGATTGGTGCCTTCATAAATCTGAGTTAGCTTCGCATCGCGCATCATTCGCTCAACTGGATAATCTGAAACATAGCCGTAGCCACCAAGGATTTGCACTGCATCTGTTGTTACCTGCATCGCCACATCGGTTGCATAGGTCTTACTCGCAGCTGAGAAGAAACGTAGATCTTTATCCATTCGTTCGCTCTTTGCGGCAGCCGCATAAGTCAGCTGTCGAGCAGCCTCGATTGCAATTGCCATATCTGCCAACATAAATTGAATGCCCTGGAAGTCAAAGATCTCTTTGCCAAATTGCTTACGTTCGTGCGAATACTTTTTAGCTACATCAAATGCACCTTGAGCCAAACCGAGCGCTTGAGCTGCAATGGTGATGCGTGTGTGATCGAGAGTATCCATCGCAAGTGCAAAACCTTTACCAACTTCGCTGATGCGGCGGTCATCAGAAATCTCTACATTGTCGAAATAGACCTCGCGGGTCGGTGATCCACGAAATCCCATCTTCTTCTCTGGTGCGCCAAATGAAACTCCAGAATCGGATTTCTCTAAAACGAATGCAGTGATTCCCTTTGAACCCAGTGATGGATCGGTCTGTGCGATGACTGTATAGAACTCAGACTCGCCAGCATTTGAAATCCACTTCTTACTTCCATTGATAACCCAGCCATCGCCTTTTCGTTCAGCTTTTGTTTTAAGCGCTGATGCGTCAGAGCCTGCTTCTGACTCTGAGAGGCAATATGAGAAACCTTTTCCTTGAGCAAGTGGCTTGAGCCAACGTTCCTTCTGTTCTTTATTTCCACCAAGAATGAGTGGAAGAGAACCTAATTTATTTACCGCTGGGATAAGCGATGCTGATCCACATACGCGAGCAACTTCTTCAATAATGATGCAGGTAGCAAGTGCATCTGCACCATCTCCACCGAATTCAGTTGGTACATGAGCTGCAAAGAGCCCCGCTTTGACCAGAGCGTTATGTGCTTCTTGCGGATAGCGATGATCTTCATCGACAGCATGTGCATGTGGTGCAATCTCTTTTTCAGAGAGAGCGCGCAAGCTTTCGCGGAGATCGTTGTACTCAGATGGAAGAGTAAAGATATTCTCGAGGCTCACTGCTCTCCTGCTTTCTCATTGCGACGTTGCAACTGGCTCAGATAATTATTGTATTGGGCTAACTCATCTGGTTCACCCATGGCTGCCATCCGAGCTTCATTACGGTCTATGCGCTTAGCCTCGCGGGAATCATCGCGCATCCACTGGATGAAGGTCGCAGTCAGCGCGAGAATAATTGGAAACTCTCCCATGCCCCAGGCAATCGAACCCGCTGCATGTTGATCATCGAGGAGGTTGCTAACCCACGGGGTCTGAATCGATGCGTAGTAACCACCATCAATTAGCGTCGAAGTTGCAAGAAGTGCAATTGCAAAGAATGCGTGGATGCTCATCGCGGCGAAGAGCATCACCATGCGAACGATATGTGGAATGCGACGAGGGTTTGGATCAATACCAATGATTACATGGAAGAAGAGGAATCCTGCAAGCATAAAGTGGATATTCATAAAGAGATGGCCTACATGGTTCTGCATGAGAATGCCAAATAAATCGGTGAAGTAGAGAACAAAGAGTGAGCCATCAAAGAGCGCTAGAGCAACAACAGGATTTGTAATGATTCCTGAGTAACGCGAGTGAAGTGCAGCTAGAAGTGAACCCCGCACACCGCGTTCATCGGGAGTTCTTCCTTGAGGCAGCGTGCGAAGTGCCAAGGTAATTGGAGCGCCAAGAACTAAACCAATCGGTGCAAGCATTCCCAAAATCATGTGGGCGATCATGTGATACTGGAATGAGAAGAGTGCATAGACACCTAAGCCGCCACTTGTTGCTAAATCAATTGCTGCAATTCCGAATGCGAATGCAATCGTTCTTCCAACCGGCCATGAGTCACCACGCTTCTTTAACACTGCAACACCCTTGATGTAGAGAGCAACGAGAGTGACAAGCAGTGCAATCATCAACGCATCTGGCTCGTAGAGCGTCAGAATGCGAGCAAAGGTTGGGGCAGGTGGTGGTTCAAAGCCAACTATTGAAACTGCAGGGCTTGCAGAAAGTTCTCCATTACTTGGTGGCTGCGCACCTGATAGCCAACTTCCAAGAATCAGAATGCAAGTCATCAAAAGTGTTTCCACAACAATTAACTTTCGTAGGAATTGCCAGCCGGTCTTCTCGCTCTTTGCGAGTTCGCTACGATTGATAAATCCGATAGCTATAAGCCCAGATGTGAGTAGCGCTTTAACAATAATGACTCGAGCATAAGAAGTAGCCCATGCCTCGGAGAAATCTAAACGAGCCCAGGCATTAGCAACTCCACTGATAACAACTGCAATTGCAGCCCACAATGCGAGTTGGCTAAATCGTGGAAGTGCAACGATGCGATCTGCATCCGAGAGAAGCGCTATAGCAAAGACTCCGCCAACCCAGAGCGCTAGCGCAATGACATGGACAACGAGAGATCCAATTGCAAGTGCATGGGAGCCCGATGATGCAGAATGGCTTTGGAAGACCGGTAAGGCAAGCGCCAGTAACGAAATTGCGAGCGTGACCATTGATTGAAGGGATGTTCGAATAAAGCGGAACCAGAGTGAGATACCAACCGCAAGGATGGTCTGCGCAAAGAGAAAACGACCCAGATCTACTTGAGTAACAAAAGATCGGAAAGTTGTGGAATCAAAGGCATTACCAACCGAACCTCCCAAAATATTTGCCAAGGTGAGGATGATTTGAGAGAAACTAGTAATCGCCCAGATTGAAACACTTGCACTTCCAAACTTCCGCAATTTCTGCGCTGACTCTTGCAGAACGCCTTCGCGCTCCAGAAGCAAGAATGCAAATGCAAGCAGAATTCCGACAAATGCAAATGATGAGACTATGAGAAGAGACTTATTAACTGTTGCTAAAGTGCTAACAAGCGAGTTTGTTGCAGTCAGATTCTCTGACAGTAAATTCATCGCTCGCTATAGATCTTTCGGGCATATCGTGCGAGCGCAAATGTGACTACCAACGCTGCGAGCAGAAGGCCAAGAACGAAGATTGATGTTCCTAAATTATTTCCTGATGGAGTTGGTGTTGGCTTTACTGGTTCAGGTGCAACTGTCTCCATAACAGAGGGTTCAATAAAGTTAAATGTGAATTTACCCATCAATGGGACATCGTTTTCTGCAAGGAGTGAATAGTTGACTGTGTAAATTCCAGTCTTCACCAGTGGCTTGAGACCAATGACTGCGCTATCGAAATCAATTGTCAGGGCGCCATCATCAACGCGAGCACCGGTTGGATCTGTGACTGTAATTTCATTTCCCACATCAAGAAGTGGAAGTTCAGTCGTTACCGTCACAGCACTTGGTGCACTCTGAAGTGCAGCTCCTGCAACTGGTGTTGTTGAAACAAGAGTGTTGGCAAAGAGAGATTGCGGAGAGAGCAAGAGCAGAGCTGCTACTAGTGCAATTCCAGTGACTCTCTTCATTTCGACTATCTCCCTTGCGCTCATGAACCCCGTGGATTCGCGCCTATCGTCTCACTTCTTTAGACTTAGGCATAGATACCGCTCTTGAGAAAGGTCACACTTCATTGCCTACATATCAATATCTATGCAACGCCTGCGACCATGCCTTCGAGGCTTTCCAGAGTTTCTCTGAAGATCCCCTTACCGAATGCCCGCAATGCAAGGGCGAAGTACGTAAGGTTTATTCGACGGTCGGTGTTGTCTTTAAAGGATCTGGTTTCTACAAGACAGATTCAGCAGTGAAGCCAGCCACAACTTCAGAATAGCCAGTTAAGAACTTTACCTAGCCGTGATGTGGGGGCTTATCCCCTTTAATCTCTGCTTCTCGTTGCGCATCAGCTTTTTCATCTTCCCGCGGATCGCGTTCATCGTCAGTTGTTGCCGGAAACACATCGCTCATGCGTGGCTACACCCAATCCGAAATAGAAGTCGTGAATCTAATCCTACATACTTATACCTATGTTTGAACGCCTAGGTCATGTATTGGTTCGTCATAGTAAAGGCGCAGTGGCGCTCTTTGTAATTGGAATTCTTGTTGCGGGCGCAGTTGGCTCTCTCATATTCACGCGCCTCGATTCAGGTGGATACTCCAATCCCAATAGCGACTCTTATAAAGTTTATGAATATCTGCGCGATGAGCTCAAAGTTGAAGAACCTTCAGTTGTTGTTGTCATCGATGCGGGATCTACCGATGTAACTGATCCTGTTGTCACTCAAAAAGGGTTAGCACTTGAGAAGCAGATGGCAAAGGAAGAAGGAGTTACTAAGACTCTCTCCTTCTGGAGTTCAGGTGGCGAAGCAACACTGAAATCAAGTGATGGAAAAGCGGCTTACGTTCTGATTTACGGTAAGGGCGAAGCATTCTCACCGAAGAGCCAAGATTTAGGTGCAATCTTCCAGAAGAATTACGATGGAAAAATTGACGGCTTAACTCTCTACGCAGGCGGCGTCGGGGTGGTAGGTAATGCAATCACTGAGAAGATTTCTAGTGATCTCAAAATCGCTGAAGCGGTTTCAATCCCACTTACATTTATTCTCCTCGCTTTTGTCTTTGGTGCACTCGCAGCATCTGCGATGCCTCTTATTGTTGGAGTTGCAGCAATTCTTGGCGCCTTCTTTGTTCTCTATCTGATCTCACTCTTTACTGAAGTCAGCGTCTACGCACTTAATCTGACAACAGGTATGGGTCTTGGACTTGGAATCGATTACGCCTTATTAATGGTCAATCGCTTCCGCGAAGAGATTCACCACGGCAAGAAAGTTGAAGATGCCGTCGTAACAACGATGGCAACTGCAGGAAAGACTGTCTT
>JBILBB010000040.1:0-7884 GCA_044353955.1 Candidatus Planktophila sp.
GCGATACGTGCGTGAAACTCGAAAGTATGAAGGCTTTAAGAAGATTACATTTAAATGGTCAGATGGTCGCGGTGATGAATTCCCACGACTTCGCATTGTCGTTAAAGATGAACTCGTCGCCTTCGGAAACCCTGATGAAATCAAGGTAGATAAGAACGGCGTCATCGGCGGCGGAGTACACCTTCGTCCAGAACAAGTTGAAGAACTCGTTAAAGAACGTGGCGACGAAGTTGTCTTCTTCGATGGTCGCAATGCTTACGAAGCTAAGATCGGTAAATTTAAAAACGCAGTCGTTCCCGATGTTGAATCTTCACGCGACTTCGTCCGCGAAATCGAGAGCGGAAAGTACGACCACTTAAAAGATAAGCCAGTTGTCACATATTGCACAGGTGGAATCCGCTGTGAAATTCTCTCTGTTGTCATGAAGAACCGTGGCTTTAACGAGGTCTATCAAATTGATGGTGGCATCGTTAAGTACGGCGATCGTTTTGGCGATGAGGCTTCATGGGAAGGCTCGCTCTACATATTCGATGATCGCATGTCTATGGATTTCTCAGATAAGGCAAAGGTCATCGGCAAGTGCGATAAATGCCAAGCACCCACAAAAGATTTCCGTAACTGCAATACAGCGTCATGCCACCAACTGATTCTCCTGTGCGATTCATGTGCAGCTCTGCCATCTAATCTGAGTTGCACACATGATCAAAGTCGCAGCCGCGACTCTGAACTCATTGGCTAACGTCCTGACATAAGATTGCCCCATGATTTGGTGGCCCAATGAGATTGCAACTCTGACTCACGGCCTTGTGACGCTTCGCCCCAGCAACGAGAACGATATTGATGCAATCTATAAAGCCTGCCAAGATCCGCTGATTCCCGCATACACAACAGTTCCAGGGGAATACACAATCGATCATGCAATTGATTTCGTTCGCTCAGATCCATTCTCATTTGCAGAACGCAGAGAGCTTCGTTTCATCATTGATCACGGAACTGGCGCAGATAGAAAATTTGCAGGTGTGGTTTCGCTGCACACAATCAATATCAAGAATCACACCGCTGAAATCGGATACTGGATGGATGCAAGCCAACGTGGAAAAGGAATCGGAACCACAGCGGCGAAGATGATTACTGAGCTGGGAATTAGCGAAATTGGTTTTAGAAGAATCGAAGGCCTGGTCGATGTGGACAATATTGCATCTCAACGTCTCTTACTCGGCGCGGGATACGTACAAGAGGGAACGCTTCAAAATAAGGTTACTCGTGAAGATGGTCGCCAGATAGATATGGTGCTCTTCGCAGTCACTGATCGAATCTGGGGGAGTTGAAGTTGAGAGTCTTATCTCGCATTGGACTCGCCCTTCTTCTTTTATTTTCAATTCTCGTAGCACCACCGGCAAAAGCCGAAGAGAATGTGCCGCGAAAGATTCTTACCGGATGGATTCCTTATTACTCCATGAAGACAGCGCTACCTGCAGCGTTGAATAACACTGATCTCATCAAAGAGGTTATGCCTTTCTGGTACACGCTTAAGTATTCAACTAAGACTAAACAATCAAGCATCACAGATTTGTATGCGCCTGCAAACCCGAGCGTTCCAATCTCTGTTCCACTTGCAGCAATGCGAAGCGCGAATTTACAAATCATTCCAACAATCACCGATGGAACCGAGAAGGGCGTATTGGCAGGTCTTCTCAAGGCGCCTGCCTCTCGTAAACAAGTCGTCGATACCATCATGAATTTAGTTCGAACAAATAACTTTGATGGAATTGATATCGACTTTGAAGGCTTTGCATTCGTAGATCCAAATACAACGTGGAAAGCAACTGCTCCTTCGTGGGTGGCATTTATCAAAGAACTCAGCGTTGCACTACGTGCAGAGAATAAACTCTTATCGGTTGCAACGCCTTATGTTCTCGACCCAGCAGGTAAGCAAAAAGGTTACTTTGTCTATGCATGGGCAGAAATTGCTTCATCCATCGACAAATTGAGAATCATGACCTACGACTATTCAGTAGCAAAGGTCGGACCCATAGGACCGCTAGCGTGGACTGAGCGTACGGTTCAATATGCAATCTCAATCATGCCTGCATCTAAAGTCTTTGTTGGAGTACCTGGTTACGGTCGATCGTGGGTCACCGCAGTCGAGGGAGTTTGTCCATCCAACTTTGCTAAATCAGTAAAAGTTGGAGCAAAGGCGGCAACATTCGTTATGCGCGATGCGCAAACGCTTGCTTCGACGTACGGCGCAACACCAACATACGATGAAAAATTTGGAGAAGTTACATTCTCGTATCAGCAGGTTTATAACGGAACAACTGCAAGCGGTCTAGCAACTTCATGTACCGCATCACGTACAGCGTGGTATCAAGATACTCGTAGCTGGGCACAGAGAGCTGCACTTGTAACGAAGTATCGAATCGGCGGCATTACCGCATGGACACTTGGCATGGAAGAACCACTTGCCATGGAGGCAATTAGAACTGTTGCGAAAGAAATTGCTCCAGATCAAGTAAGCGTTGTTGCATCTGCAAACAAGAGCGAGGTGCAATATGGGAAGGCAATCGATATCTCTGCGCAATTCTCGATTAAAGATAAATCCCCTATCGCGAATCTCCCCGTTCGAATCGAAGGACAGTCACTTGGAGAAGAGAGCTGGAGAACACTAAGTACCGCAGTTACAGATGCTGAAGGCAAGATTCAGAAATCACTTATCTTGGGTAAGAGCACGTCGATACGCGTCTTCTCTGAATCGTCCTGGGAACGTAGCGAGGGAATCTCGGCAGAGATACCAATCGAGATTATCCGGGAGCTTTATGTCGGCGCCCCGACTTCAGTTAAGGCAGGAAACCCTTTTGAGATAACAGGAACCATAAAACCTAGATCCGAAGGTGCAATTATCAGAGTTGAGAAATTATCTGGAAAGAAGTGGGGACCAATCGCTTCGGAAATAACCACTGATGCCCAAGGAAGTTTCACGGTAAAGGTAAATGCTCAATCCAGAGGAGTTTTCACATTCAGGGTCACACTTGTCGAGGATGTGAACTGGAGCGCTGTTACTAGCCAAACCTTCAATATCATTATCCGGTGATGGTAAAGACCGCAGATAAGATCGAAGAGGAGATTCGTGCAATCTTCTCTGGCGATACTCCTTGGGTAACTATCGTCTGGGATGACCCAGTCAATCTTCAGAACTACGTTGTCTATGTCTTTATGGAGTTATTCGGTTACTCCAAAGCGCGTGCAACAGAATTGATGTTGCAAGTTCATAATGATGGCAAGGCAATAGTTTCTACTGGCAGCAGAGAAGAGATGGAGCACGATGTAGCTCGTCTCCATGAATATGGTCTCTGGGCGACGTTGCAACGCGGTGATCAGCTGTGACATCCACTGAAGGATTTAAGCGCCACGGAGATCATTCATATATTGCTCACTTTGCCGATAGCGAGAAAGAGGTCCTTCTCAATCTCTGTGAACAAATAATCGAACTACTTGCAGAACGTGTAGACCATGGACACGAGGATCCATTAGCGGCAATGGTTGGAATTACCTCTCACGATTCACCGCCAGAAGATGAAGTACTTCACCGTTTACTTCCCAATGCATATGCAGATGCCGTCGATGCTTCAGAGTTTCGACGTTATACAGAATCAACGTTAAGGAGTAAGAAGCAAGCTCATGCAATTTCAATGCGCATACATCTGAAATCATCTGATGACGGCATCGTCGACTTAGATCATGACAATGCAAATGCATGGCTCGGTGCGATTAACGATATACGCCTTGCACTGGGGGTTAGATTAAAAGTTGAGAATGGCTCGCAAGAACATCTCGAAATACTCGCACCCGATGATCCACTACGTGGCGTCTATAGCGTTTACACATGGCTCGGCTGGCTCCAAGAATCTCTGCTCTCTGCCTTAATTGATGATGCAGATGAGGATGAAGAATCTCAGTTGGGAAGTTCGTAAGAGGCTAAAACTTTTCTCTTGTACGATACAACTATGGTTCTTGAGATATCCCGCAAATTTGCAGATGCGATGCTCGAACAATCAAGAGCTGAATACCCCGATGAGTGCTGCGGTGTATTCCTCGGACCAATTGGCAGCGATAAACCACTTCGCCACAAACCAATGGTCAATGCAGCTCATTCACCAACATTTTACGAATTTGATCCAAAGGATTTATTGGCGCTCTACCGTGAGGTCGATGACAATGATGAAGAGATTGTCGTTATCTATCACTCGCATACCGAGACCGAGGCATATCCATCTCGCACCGATATCGCGTATGCAGGAGAGCCAGGGGCTCACTATGTCTTGGTCTCTACCCGCAAAGAGATTGCACCTACAACCGAATTGCGCTCATATCGAATTATTGATGGGGTCGTAACGGAAGAGCCTGTCGTAATTCTCGATTAGAGATACCTCTACTTTTTCGACATAATTAAGCCATGTCAATTGAGGTAAGAATCCCAACAATCCTGCGCCCTTATACAAAAGATCAGAAAACTGTAGAGGCAAAAGGTGCAACTCTCTCTGCCGTTATCAGTAATTTGGATGCGCAGTACGCAGGAATTGGTGAGCGACTTCTTGAAGACGGTGCGCTGCGACGCTTTATCAACGTTTACATCAACGATGAAGATGTTCGCTTCCTTGGAAGTTTAGAAGCACCAGTTAAAGATGGGGATTCAATAACAATTTTGCCTGCTGTTGCTGGTGGTTAATTTTGGCTCGTTACGATTCCCTTGAATCATCGGTAGGAAATACTCCCTTAATCGGATTACCGAGACTTTCACCTGCCCCCAATGTTCGACTCTGGGCGAAGATGGAAGATCGCAATCCGACAGGCTCCATTAAAGATCGCACAGCGATTGCGATGATTGAGGCTGCAGAGCGAGATGGACTTCTTAAGCCAGGTTCAACAATTCTTGAACCAACTAGCGGCAATACTGGAATTTCACTTGCGATGGCGGCGAAGGTTCGCGGTTACAAGTTAATCTGCGTAATGCCCGAGAACACCAGCCCGGAACGTCGCCAGCTTCTAGAGATGTGGGGCGCCGAAATCATTTCATCACCTGCAGCAGGTGGATCAAATGAGGCTGTGCGCGTTGCCAAAGAGATTGCTGCCAAGAATCCTGATTACGTATTTCTCTATCAATATGGAAATCCTGCAAATACAGCAGCCCACTACAACAACACAGGCCCTGAAATCTTTAAAGACCTACCGACAATTACCCACTTTGTTGCAGGCCTTGGAACAACTGGAACGCTCATGGGTGCTGGCCGCTATCTTCGCGAGAAGAACCCTGATATTCAGATTATCGCTGCAGAACCACGTTATGGCGAACTTGTATATGGACTTCGTAATATCGATGAGGGCTTTGTTCCCGAACTCTACGATGCATCTGTATTAACTCGCCGATTCTCTGTTGGCGCCGAAGATTCTGTAAAGCGCGTTCGTCAGCTCTTGGAAGTAGAAGGAATCTTTGCAGGTATCTCAACCGGTGCGATTTTGCATGCCGCAATTGCTATGGGAAATGAAGCGGTGAAAGATAATCGCGATGCAGATATCGCGTTTATCGTCTGTGATGCTGGCTGGAAGTACTTATCTACCGGTATCTATGGCTCAGAGATTGAAGAAGCCACCGAAGGACTCGATGGAACTCTTTGGGCTTAACGCTCTCTCACCCTTAGACTAGGCGCATGAGTAACGCCCCAATCGGTATCTTCGATTCTGGCGTCGGCGGCTTAACAGTTGCTAGAGCGATTCTCGATCAGCTCCCAAACGAATCAACTCTCTATATCGGCGATACAGCGCGCGGACCTTATGGTCCTAGACCGCTTGCTGAAGTCCGTGACTTCTCACTGGAAACTTTAGATTTCCTGGTTGAACAAGGAGTCAAAGCGCTAGTAATTGCCTGCAATACGGCAAGTGCAGCAATGCTCCGCGATGCTCGCGAGAGATATTCAATTCCAGTTATTGAAGTAATCCAGCCCGCTGTGCGTCGAGCAGTTGCAGCAACTCGATCAGGAAGAGTCGGTGTCATCGGAACTCGTGCAACTATTGATTCAAAGGCATACCTTGATGCATTTGCAGCGGCGCCACAGTTAAAGATTGAATCAATTGCCTGTCCGCTCTTTGTCGAATTTGTTGAACGCGGCGAAACTTCGGGTGAAGCAATTACCAAAGTTGCCCGCGAGTATCTCAAGCCAATGATTGATGCAGATGTCGATACTCTTGTTTTGGGATGTACTCACTATCCACTTCTGACTGGCGTCATCTCATATGTCATGGGCAATGGAGTCTCACTCGTTTCTAGCGCTGAAGAGACTGCAAAAGATTTGTATCGAGTACTAGTGGAGCAGAATTTACTGCGTGCACCATCAGGAACGCCTGCCACACATAAGTTCCTTGCAACGGGTGAAGCAAAGGCATTTGAAACGTTAGCCCGTCGATTCCTAGGACCAGAAGTTGGTTCTGTTCAGCACCAAGATCTTTAACAACAGAGAAAGAGGAATAAATGGCTCGCAACGATGGACGCTCAGTAGATCAACTCCGCGAAATCAAAATTACCCGCGGATGGCTCGATCATGCAGAAGGCTCAGTGCTCGTTGAGTTTGGAAAGACTCGAGTTCTCTGCGTTGCATCATTTACTCCAGGTGTTCCACGTTGGTTGAAGGATTCAGGAAATGGTTGGGTTACATCTGAGTATTCAATGCTTCCTCGCGCAACTCATACACGTTCTGATCGTGAGAGCGTAAAAGGAAAACTTGGTGGACGCACACAAGAGATTTCGCGTTTGATCGGTCGCTCACTTCGCGGGATCGTAGATATGAAGGAGCTCGGCGAAAATACAATTGTGATCGATTGCGATGTTCTTCAAGCAGATGGCGGAACGCGAACAGCGGCAATCACTGGAGCCTATGTTGCTCTCGCTGATGCAATCGCTTGGGCGCAGAAGGAAGGCCATGTAAAGGCAACAGCGAAGCCTCTTGCAGATTCTGTCGCTGCTGTAAGCGTTGGAATCATCGATGGCGTACCCATGCTTGATCTCTGCTACGAAGAAGATGTTCGCGCTGAGACAGATATGAATGTTGTCTGTTCAGGTGATGGAAGATTTATTGAAGTTCAAGGAACTGCAGAAGGCGCTCCATTTGATCGCGCCCTGCTGGATTCACTTCTGGATCTCGCCGTTGCAGGATGCGCAGAGCTCACCGAGTTGCAGAAGAAAGCACTCGCTCGCTAAATGCCACATCAGTTACTGTTGGCAACTCGAAATAAAGGAAAGATTGAAGAGTTTCGACGAATTTTAGAGGCAGTAGCACCAGGTGAGATAGAACTTATTGGGCTAGACGTTTTCCCTGATCTCCATGATGTTGTTGAAGATGGTTCAACTTTTCAGGAGAATGCACTCAAGAAGGCTCGCGAAATGAGCATCGCTTCAGGAATACCTGCCATTGCAGATGACAGTGGACTCTGTGTTGATTTTCTCAATGGAGATCCAGGAATTTTCTCTGCTCGTTGGGCAGGTGCTCATGGTGATGATCAGGCCAATCTAGAGAAAGTTCTGCTACAGCTTGAAGGAGTTCCCGAGAGCCAACGCGGGGCACACTTCACCTGTGTTGCAGCGCTCTATCTTCCTGATGGTCGAAGCCACTGCGAGGAAGCTCAATTCCGTGGCAAAGTTTTACTTTCGCCTGTTGGCGAGCAGGGATTTGGATATGACCCGATATTTCAACCAGAGGGCTACTCAATTTCAAGCGCACAAATGAGCGCAGAAGAGAAGGATTCAATCAGCCACCGAGGAAAATCACTCCGTGCGATAGCACCTCATGTGATCACTTTGCTGAATACCCTGGGTTAAACTTCTCCTATATTCCG
>JBILBB010000041.1:0-7842 GCA_044353955.1 Candidatus Planktophila sp.
AATACGCGCATTTCTTATCCCTTCGAGAACTTATTGCGAAGATAACTGCAAGCTTCACCAACTGTTACAACCGAACCCGTGACAAGTATTCCAACTGAATCTTCGCTCAGTGGGCGAATCGTGTCTTTGATTGCGCGTTCTAAAGCTTTCTCTAAACTCTCATCAGAAAAGACCCTGTCGCTTCCGAATATCTCAATTGCAATCTTCTCAAGCTTTTCAACCGGAGTAGATCGCGCTGAAGAATTTGCAGTGACAATAACAGAGTCCATTACTTGCTCAAGTTCTAACAAGATTCCGTGGATATCTTTATCGCCCATTGGAGCAACAACGCCAATGACTTCATCGAAGGTGAATTCGCTCTGAACGGTCTCGGCAATTGCGGCAGCCCCATGTGGGTTATGGGCAGCATCAAGAATGATGGTTGGCTCGCGATGCACGACTTCACATCGACCCGGTGATGTGACATTTGCAAAACCAGCTCGAACTGCCTCGATATCTAACTCTTGATCTCCAAAGAATGCCTCAACGGCAACTAGCGCTGCTGCCGCATTTGATGCTTGATGCTTTCCATGTAATGGAAGGAAGATATCCTCATAGGTATCTGATGCACCTTGGATTGTTAGCAGCTGGCCACCGACTGCTAGCGAACGTGAGAGAACTGAGTACTCGACTCCTTCGCGGGCAACATCAGCACCCATCTCTGCTGCACGCTTTAAGAGCTCTTTTGCAGCTTCTGGTTCCTGTTGCGCCAAGACGACAAATCCTGATTGCTTAATGATGCCTGCCTTTGTCTGCGCAATCTCTGTAAGTGTCTCGCCCAAATACTCGGTGTGATCCAAGTTGATTGGCATGATTACTGAAACATCAGCATCGACAACATTAGTTGCATCCCATTCACCACCCATGCCCACTTCAATAACGCCGACATCGACTGGGTGTTCAGCAAATGCAGCAAAGGCAAGAGCAGTCATAGCTTCAAAGAATGAGATTGGGTGCTCAAATTTGGAGTCCATGAGATCTAAGTAAGCGGCAATATCGTTGTAAGAGAAGACCAAATCTTTTGGATCAATACTCTGGCCATTGATTGAGATTCGCTCTAAATAGCTCTCAAGATGCGGGCTTGTGAAGCGACCCGTGCGTAGACCCATCTCAAAGAGAAGAGAGTCAATCATTCGAGAAGTAGTTGTCTTGCCATTTGTTCCACCGATATGAATTGTCGGATATGTAAGTTGAGGAGAACCTAAGACATCAACAAGTGCTGCGATGCGCTCGAGCGTCGGTTCGATGCGAGTCTCAGGCCAGCGGGCTAAGAGTTTCTTCTCAATCTCATCGATGAGAATTTGATCTTCTGATGAAATATCTGCCATTTACTTCAGCGCTGCCAATTGGGCAGTAATGCGTTCGATATCGGCAGATGTTGCCGCCATACGCTCCTTGATTTCCGCAACAACGTTTGCTGGAGCCTTCGCCATAAAACCTTCATTGCCCAACTTCACTTCGGCAGTCTTCATATCTTTCTGCGCCGTGAGTAAATCTTTCTCAAGGCGAGCACGCTCTGCAACAACATCAACTGTTCCAGATAAATCTAGTTCAACCTTGATTGAGCCAATTTCAACAGATGCGCTCGGCGTAAAGTCTTTAAGTTCAAGCTTAAGCAGGAATGCCATTGCGCTTGAATATTCGGCAACATCACTAGGTGCAATAAATCGACCAGGAATCTTCTGGCTTGGTTTTACTCCTTGGTCGTTACGGAAGCGACGAACTTCTGTGATTACCTTTTGAAGTTCTCCAACAAGTGCCGCTGATTTTGCATCAAGATGCGTTGAATCGGCGATTGGCCAGGAATTTGTCACGAGGGTTTCTCCCCCAGTAAGTGTTGTCCAAAGTTCTTCTGTAATGAACGGCATTACTGGGTGAAGTAATCTGAAGAGCGAATCGAGTACATGTCCTAGAATGCGTTGGGAAGCTGCAGCGTTACCTGATGCGAAGGCTTCCTTTGAAAGTTCGAGATACCAATCGCAGAGATCATCCCAAGCAAAGTGATAGATAACCTCGCAAGCGCGTGCAAATTCATAGCTCTCAAGAAGTGCGGTGTATTCAGTAGTTGTCTCACTTAGGCGCGAAAGAATCCACTTATCGATTGCAGAAAGTGAATCAACGGGTGGCACTGGTCCTTCAATCGTTGCGCCATTCATCATGGCAAAACGTGTTGCATTCCAGAGCTTTGTTGCAAAGTTTCTAGACCCTGCTATCCAATCTTCGGCTAAAGCTTGGTCTTTACCAGGATTAGATCCGCGGGCAAGGGTGAAGCGAAGTGCATCTGCGCCGTACTTATCGATAAATTCAAGAGGGTCAACAACGTTGCCACGAGATTTAGACATCTTCTTACCGAATTGGTCGCGCACAAGACCGTGCAGAACAATTGTGTGGAACGGGGCAACGCCATCCATTGCAAAGAGGCCAAACATCATCATTCGAGCTACCCAGAAGAAGAGGATGTCATAGCCCGTTACCAGAACGCTCGTTGGGTAGAACTTCTTTACATCTGCAGTTTCATTTGGCCAACCTAAAGTTGAGAATGGCCATAAGGCAGATGAGAACCATGTATCAAGAACATCGGGATCTTGGGTATAGCCAGCAGGTGCGCTTTCACCTGGGCCAACAACTACTACTTCGCCATTTGGTCCATACCAAACAGGAATGCGATGACCCCACCAGAGCTGACGTGAGATACACCAGTCGTTGAGGTTATCTACCCAATCGAAATATCGTGGCGCCAATTCTTCAGGTTCAATCTTTACTCTGCCATCGCGCACAGCATCTCCTGCAGCTTTCGCAAGTGATTCAACCTTTACAAACCACTGCTTAGATAAACGTGGTTCAACGGTTGTATCGCAACGTGAGCAGTGACCAACAGCGTGCATATATGGGCGTTTCTCTTCAACGATTCGACCCATCTCGCGAAGCTTTGCAACAACTGCAACGCGGGCATCGAAGCGATCCATTCCATCAAACTCTGTTCCGGTGCCATCCATGACTCCGTGCTCATTCATGATGACAACAAAAGGAACGTTATGGCGCATAGCCATCTCAAAGTCATTTGGATCGTGTGCGGCAGTTACTTTGACGGCGCCGGTTCCGAAATCAGGATCAACAAGTTCGTCGGCAATAATTGGAATCATTCGATTAACGAGAGGCAGTAGTACTTCAGTACCAATCATGTGCTTGTAACGTGGGTCATCTGGGTGAACTGCAACTGCGCCATCGCCCATCATTGTTTCTGCGCGAGTTGTGGCAACAACGATGCTCTGTTCGCCTTCGCCATATCGAACGGAAACGAATTCGCCAGCATCGTCTTGGTGTTCTACTTCAATATCTGAAAGAGCTGTTAAACAACGTGGGCACCAGTTGATGATGCGCTCTGCACGATAGATAAGACCTTGGTCAAATAACTTTTTAAAGATTGTTAGTACTGCCTTCGAGAGATTTTCATCCATCGTAAATGCTTCGCGAGACCAATCAACGGAATCACCGAGGCGCTTCATCTGGCCGAGAATCTGTCCACCAGATTCAGCTTTCCACTCCCAAATTTTCTTAACAAACTCTTCACGGCCGAGATCGTGACGACTCTGACCCTTCGCTGCTAACTGCTTTTCTACAACGTTCTGTGTTGCGATACCTGCGTGATCCATACCTGGCAACCAGAGCGCTTCGAAACCTTGCATACGCTTCATGCGCGCTAAACAATCTTGAAGTGTCTGATCTAGCGCGTGGCCAATGTGCAAGTTACCCGTGACATTGGGAGGCGGAATAACAATGGTGAATGGTTCTTTAGAAGAGTTGGCATCTGCTCTGAAGTACCCAGCATCAATCCACTTTTTATAGAGCGGGCCTTCGATATCACTCGGCGTAAATGCCGAGGCTAGTTTGCGCTTATCGGAGGTCATAGAGCGCAGTCTAGTTTACGTTTTAGGCGCTTTTTTCCTCAGAACTCTTCTCGCGACGAGATGAGCGCTTTGGAATATCGCCGGTGCGAGGAGCCAAGGTAGGGGCAGCGTTCTCTGTAATACATGCCTTTTCGATAGTTACCTTTGCAATATCTGCACGACTTGGAATTTCATACATAACGCCAAGTAATACAGATTCCATAATGGCACGTAGACCACGAGCACCAGTGCCACGATCAAGGGCTAGATCTGCAACAGCATCGAGGGCCTCGAGAGAAAATTCAAGTTCCACATCATCGAGATCAAAGAGCTTCTGATACTGCTTCACAAGTGCGTTCTTAGGCTCTGTAAGAATCTTCATGAGTGCAGGCTTATCGAGATTCTCAACACTTGTCAGAACTGGAAGGCGCCCAATGAATTCGGGGATCATTCCGAACTTCAAGAGATCTTCTGGCATGACATCGGCAAAGATATCTTTACGATTCTTTTCTGCAGACGTTTGAAGTTCTGCACCGAAGCCGACGCCAGCTGATCCGCTACGTGATTCAATAATCTTATCGAGGCCAGCAAATGCACCCCCGACGATAAAGAGAACATTTGTTGTATCAATCTGAATAAATTCCTGGTGTGGGTGCTTACGTCCACCTTGAGGTGGCACTGATGCAACCGTTCCTTCGAGAATCTTCAAGAGCGCTTGCTGAACACCTTCGCCCGAAACATCGCGGGTAATTGATGGGTTCTCTGATTTACGAGCAACCTTATCGATTTCATCGATATAGATGATTCCGGTTTCGGCTTTCTTTACATCGTAATCTGCAGCTTGTAGAAGCTTCAGAAGAATATTCTCAACATCTTCACCAACGTATCCAGCTTCAGTGAGGGCAGTTGCATCAGCAATCGCAAATGGAACGTTAAGCATGCGAGCAAGCGTCTGGGCCATGAGAGTCTTACCGCACCCTGTTGGTCCCAGAAGAAGAATGTTCGACTTTGCTAATTCAATTCCATCTTCGTTACGAGAATCGCCTGATTGAACTCTCTTGTAGTGGTTGTAGACAGCAACCGAGAGAGACTTCTTTGCACGATCTTGGCCAATGACATATTGGTCTAGAAATTCAAAGATTGCTTGTGGCTTTGGAAGTTCACTTAAGCCAAGTGTCGATGCCTCGGAGAGTTCTTCAACAATGATCTCGTTACAGAGTTCGATGCACTCGTCGCAGATATAGACGCCAGGACCTGCAATGAGTTTCTTAACCTGCTTCTGAGTCTTGCCGCAGAAGGAACATTTCAAGAGGTCGTTAGCCTCGCCAATTCGTGTGGACATGGGTAAAGAATAGTTTTTAACCTGGATTTATGTGGCGTTAACTAAGCCTGACTTTGTTCGCCTATAGATGAATACGGCGGACGAGATGACTTCATCTCTTTCACACCTGGCACAAGGAGTACAACCGCGCAGATAAAGAGATGGAAAATTGCGACTCCAATGAGTAGCTCTCGTTCTCCAAATAGGGAGACCATCGGACCAGCTAACGCCATTCCGAGTGGCATCAATCCCCAAGTTCCCATGTAATCAATACTGAAAACCCTTCCTTGATATTCAGGTGGTACTTCGCGTTGTACTTGTGTTGCCCAGAATGCTTCCCATGGACCAACAGAGAAACCTGCAGCAAAGTAAGCAAGGAAGATCATCCACTTTGAAGCGGGGAAGGCCAGTACAAGTGGTGCGAGAATAAATAAGCCCCACACAACAACAGAAACTAAACCGGGATTCTTAACTTTTATCTTGATGAAGATAATTGCTGATATCGCTCCACCCAAACTGAAGAGTGCAGCTGATGTTGCATAGACAGATGCAGTACCGAAGTCACGTTTAGTGATGACGGGCAAGAGAACATTCTCAACAGAACGCTCCCCTGTAAAGAAAAATTAAGCCTGTGGCTTAGCCTTTCGTGAAGCCATTACCTTATCGATGATTCCGTATTCAACAGCTTCCGCCGCAGTAAGAATCTTGTCGCGCTCGATATCTTTCTCAATCTCTTCGACAGTCTTATTTGAATGCTTTGCAAGCATTGTTTCGAGAAGTCCGCGCATACGAAGAATTTCGCGTGCCTGGATCTCGATATCTGATGCCTGTCCCCCACCTTCAGATGAAGGTTGGTGGATGAGAATGCGTGAGTGCTCTAGGCCGTAACGCTTTCCCTTAGTTCCACCCGCAAGGATGATTGCAGCAGCAGATGCAGCTTGGCCAAGACAAATTGTGTTGATATCTGGGCGTACAAATTGCATCGTGTCATAAATCGCTGTGAGCGCTGTAAATGATCCACCAGGTGAGTTGATGTAGATCGAGATGTCGCGATCTGGATCCATTGACTCGAGGGTAAGTAACTGCGCCATAACGTCATTTGCGACGGTGTCATCAATTGGCTGGCCCAAGAAGATGATGCGCTCTTCGAATAACTTTGTGTAAGGGTCGAGGCGCTTGTATCCGTAAGCGGTCTTCTCCTCAATGGTTGGAAGAACGTAGCGGTTCGTAATTTCTTGAATGTGCTTCATTACTTCTTACCTCCCGCAATCTGGCCTTCGTTGGTAGCGATGTGATCGATAAATCCATATGCAAGGGCATCCTTTGCATTGAACCAGTTATCGCGATCTGAATCTGCGATGATCTTTTCAAGTGGTTGGCCTGTGTGCTTTGCATTGAGCTCAGACATTGTCTGCTTTGTGATTGCCATCTGCTCTGCCTGAATACGAATATCTGTAGCAGTACCACCAATGCCACCCAGTGGTTGGTGCATCAAGATACGTGCGTTAGGAGTTGCATAACGTTTTCCTGGTGCGCCAGCTGTTAGCAAGAATTGGCCCATTGATGCAGCCATTCCCATTGCCACAGTTGCAACATCGTTCTTGATGTAATGCATAGTGTCGTAAATCGCCATACCTGCAGTTACTGATCCACCAGGTGAGTTGATGTAAAGGTAAATGTCTTTCTCTGCATCTTCTGCAGCAAGGAGAAGCATCTGTGCGCAGATTGCGTTAGCCATCTCGTCGCGAACTTCGCCGGCAAGGAAGATGATTCGCTCGCGAAGCAAGCGGCTATAAATCTGATCGCCGAGTCCAAATGGTTCTGAACCGACTGAGCGGGCAACAGTTGTGTTGTCCTGTGGGTTACTAAAATCCACGTTTCATCCTTCCGATAACTCTTACCTAGTTGACCTTAACTTTGGCCCTGTATTGACCTTAACAATGCGGGCATGAAAATGCTTCCCAAATTCGCGAGATAACGCCTAAAAGGGCTGATGTTCGCTAACGGCTAAAGATTTATTCAGCTGCTGGCTCAGTTGGAAGCCCTTGTGCCGGACGTAGCGCCTCGAGGTCAACTGCATTGCCAGACTTGTCGACAACTGCGACTCGACCAAGAACTGATGCGAGTGCCTTTGCGCGAGTTACTTCAGCAACAACTTGGCTAATTTGCCCAGCCTTCTGAAGTTCTTGTGCGAATTGTTCTGGTCCCATTCCGTAGCGCTGTGACATACGGATTAGGTACTCAGTTAATTCAATTTCAGTAACTTGAACTTCTTCAGTCTTCACAATTGCATCAAGAAGGAAGTCAGATTTGATTGATGCACGAACTTGTCCATCAACTTCAGCGCGGTGGTCTGCATCTTCCATGCGACCTTCGCCTTCGAGGTGATCATTAACTTCATCAAGAACAATCTCATCAGGAACTGGGATATCAAGATCTGCAAGTAACTTCTCAAGAAGTAGGTCGCGTGCCTGGGCACCCTGTTCCATCTTCTTTACGCGAGATAAACGCTCTGCAAAATCTGCCTTGAGCTCATCAAGTGTGTCGAACTCAGATGCAAGCTTTGCAAAAGCATCATCAGCGGCTGGAAGCTCG
>JBILBB010000042.1:0-7708 GCA_044353955.1 Candidatus Planktophila sp.
ACGTAAGGGACCACAGGCGATGTCAGTGCATATCGTTGATGCGCCAGTTTCACTGGCTGAAAATTCTCGCGTTAACAATGATGATCTCGCTGCGATGATCGAAGACACAATCAAGATTCTTGATCGTGTTGGAAATGGTCTTCGTCAGGGTCGCCATCCATCAGGTGCTGAAGCAGAGCGCCTTGGTCGCGTGCTGCGCGGTATCGCTTCTCAGCTCGAAGCTTAATTCTTAGAGATTTCGACCAAATCTCCACTTTTAGTCGAAGATAAAACTTTAAGCGTTACACCTTTGTAAGAGATTCGTTCTCCTGGAATCAGTGAGCCCAGCTGCTGACCCTCTTTTACTGTTTTCTTATTGCCAAGAATAGTAATGATGCCCTCATCGTCACCTTTAGTTGTGTCGATTAAGTAGACCAGGACTCCTTCTTCTTTCTCACTTAAGTTGTCGTAAACATTCCTTCGTCGAACTTCGATACCTAGTGCTTGGGTATCGCTCAAACGAATCATCGCAAACTTCTTATCGGATCCCTGCGAGCCAATTGGGGCAAGTTTTATTGACGTTGGATTAATTTTCGCACTAGACAAACAAATCACTTCTTGTTTTGTAAACCATGAAAGTAAAAAACGATGCCAGCCGATAAATTCGCGCACAGACGTTCCGCCGTTACCCATGAGATCCCAAATACCTCCTGGGCTACCATCCTTTTGAAAGTAAGGATGAGTTAGTCCAAGAACGTGACCAACTTCGTGAGAGAACAAGGTCCACCCTCGTCCGGGTGAAGAGAGATCAGCTTGGTACCAGCCCCCTATTACGATGCCGGTAGAGAAATTTTTCTCCTCAGACTTGTACTCATCCCTTCCTCCACTAATGGCGCCCGCGGTCTTTATTGTTTTGGTGTTTTTAGGAGGCAATACGGTTACAAAGTCATACTTCGAGAAATCGATTTCGGAATCTGCGGCGGAAATAGCATCTTGGATCAGCTGCCAACCAATGCCTTTTCCATCTTCGGTCATCCCATAAATACTGGACTTCTTATTGATTCTATAAACCTTGGGCGAAACTTCAGAGACAAACTTGAGTTTGCCATAACTCTGGACCTCTATAAATTTCTTACTCTCCTTGAAATATTTGTCGGCAAATTTCTTAGAAGCCAGGCTTGATTTATTGTCTGGGAAATCAACGTAGATAAATAGGTGTCGCAAGATTCCAGTTGAATTGACGAGAACGTCACTTCTCGGAAAACCAGGTCCAAGTGGCCAGTCGCTTATCCTCTTAAGCTGACAAGCAGAGAACGAGTTGGCTTCTGAAGCCGAGGAAGCGTTATATATTGATGAAGTTAAAAAAACAGAAGCCAGCGAGATAATTGAAAGTAGCTTTAGCTGCTTCATGGCCCCTCAAATCTTTAGTGGCGCTAGATGGCGCTTCGTCGATTACGGCGAATGGAGTAGCGAATACCTGTAAAGCCAAGTGCTGCACCGACGACGCATACCCAAATCACTTTAGATTCTGCGCCCATTGCAAGGGCCACGACTCCTGCTGCCATCCAGCCAATTGTTCCAACAGTAATCAGCAGTACGACGCTCTTAATGTTACTTGCCATGGATTAAGCCTAGCCGTTCTTTATATAAATTAGTCGAGCAAGATGAGAAGAATCAGACCAATTAAGGTCAGTGCAGTTACTAACCGGCGGCTCTTAAAGTTCATTTTCTTCCAAAATCTTATGTGGAACATGTGAAGGTGCAATCTTCACTGCAAGGTATGAGAGCGCGATCAGAATTGGCACCATTAGATAAGCACGAGAAATTCCAAACGAGTCGCCCAGAATTCCAAGTAAGAACGGTGAGCCTGCAATCGCTACTCCTGCCGCTAAAGAAATTTTGCCGATTGCTAAATCTGGACGGTTCTCGCTAAATCCGATTCCACGAAGCGCACCAAGTGCGAATTGGTTAGATATTCCAAGGCCGGCAATAAGGATTCCTATGAAACAAAGTAGCAAACTATGGGAGAACCATAAAATCGAGAAACCAGCTCCTTGGAGCAGAATAAAAATCTTCAGCTGTTGATCAAGTTCTAAACTCTTTAGTATCCGTCCGCCATACCAGCGACCAAGAGCCATACCGGTACCTAAAGCTGCAAGGGCAATTGTTGAAATAGCAGGAGTTGCCCCAGTGCGATCGATGACAAGGGCAGCAGCCCAGAATGAGATGGCAAATTCGCTAGCAAGCATGCAGAAGAAACCGAACCAAGAAATCCAATACTCGATAGAGAGTTTTCCTGTTTGTGGTCCAGCCTCATCCGGAACGTGTACCTCTTGCTCTTTTTCACGACGAGTGAGGTAAAGCCAAGCAGCGAGAGGAAGAGCAATCAACATTCCAAATCGCCAGTAGTCACGGAAATTATTCGCAATATTTCCAACAATGAGCGTTCCAGCAACATAACCACACGATGCAATTGCATTTGCTTGTGTAAGGGCCATAGGTGCCATCTCGTGATAGTGACCGGTTATCGCAGTCAGTGAATTATTGATTGTTATGGAAACACCAATGCCCGCCACCAACGCTGCAGGAATTGAAAAGTAAACGGTAGGAGATGCGACAATTGCAATCAAACCAATCGAGAAAATTGCAATTCCGATCCATGTTGAATTTGATCGTCCAAAACGATGAGCTAATCGAGAATTAAATGATCCGGCCAGAATCGATGCAATACCAAGTGCTGTTCCGTGAAGGCCAGCAACAGTGAGCGATGTTCCCTGGTCAGCGCGCAACAATGGTTGTGAGGGTCCGAAACTTCCGAGGAAGATATTGACGCAGACAGTTTGGAGTGCAACCGTCCAGAAGTAACGGTCGCGCTTTATCTTATGAGTCACTCTTAAAGCTGTGAGACGACGAAGTCGATTGATGCGGTGAGTGCATCAATATCGGCTGGGTCAACTGCAGGGAACATACCAATGCGAAGTTGATTCTTACCGAGCTTGCGATATGGCTCTGTATCCACAATTCCATTTGCGCGAAGGGCTGCTGCAACCTTTGTTGCATCAATTGCATCATCGAAGTTAATTGTTCCGACTACTTTTGAACGTTGTGCAGGATCAGTAACAAATGGAGTTGTGTAGCTTGTTTTCTCAGCCCATCCATATAAACGTGATGCTGAATCTGCGCTACGACCTGCAGCAAACTTCAATCCGCCATTTGCATTCATCCACTTGATTTGCTCATCGAGCAAGATCATTGTGACAAGTGCTGGTGTGTTGTAAGTCTGATCTAGACGTGAATTTTCAATTGCAGTCATGAGATCGAAGAATGCAGGAATCCAACGTCCGCCAGCCTTGATCTTCTCTGCGCGAGCGATTGCAGTTGGGCTCATGAGTGCAAGCCATAGACCGCCATCTGATGCGAAAGATTTCTGTGGAGCGAAGTAATAGGTATCGAACTCTTTTGCATCGACAGCAAGTCCACCAGCTGCTGATGTTGCATCGACGAGAACAAGTGCACCATCTGTTCCTGCAGGGCGCTTGATATCCATTGCAACGCCTGTTGATGTTTCATTATGTGTCAGCGCGTGAACATCGATGCCAGCTTCTGCTGCTGCCTGCGGGTGTGTACCTGGTTCAGATTTAATAACTGTTGGCTCGCCAAGGAAGGGCGCTTCCTTAGAGGCTGCTGCAAACTTGGATGAGAATTCGCCGAAAACTAAGTGCTGTGAACGCTCTTCAATAAGTCCAAATGTTGCGATATCCCAGAATGCAGTTGATCCACCATTACCAAGTACAACTTCATAACCGTCAGGTAGCGAGAAGAGTGAAGTTAATCCTTCACGAACGCTCTTAACAACGTTCTTTACTGGCTTCTGTCGGTGTGATGTTCCGAGAATGTATTCGCTACCTGGCGCAGTAAGTGCTGCAAGTGACTCAGGGCGAATCTTTGAAGGACCACATCCGAAACGTCCGTCGCGTGGCTTTAGGTTCTCAGGAATAATGATTTCTGCGCTCATGAGCAAAGACTAAGGGTAGTAACGCCCAAGCTCCCAATCAGCAGTTGTGTTAGCCCGCTCATACCGCAAGCGATCATGCAGTCGCGAGTATCGCCCCTGCCAAAATTCAATACTGATTGGGGTAACGCGATATCCGCCCCACTGTGGCGGGCACGGAACCACAGTTCCTTCCGGCCACTTCTCGGCAGCGCCCTGGTATCTCTGCTCTAACTCTGCACGCGATGCAAGGGGTGCAGATTGTGCAGATGCCCATGCGCCAATCTGTGAACCCCATGGACGCGTTGCAAAGTATTCTTCAGATTCGCTACGTTCAATCTTTTCTGCAAAGCCGGCAATCGAAACTTGTCGCTCCATGGCATACCAAGGAAAGAGGAGAGTTACTTGAGTATTTAACTCAATTGCTTGCGCTTTTCGAGATGAGTAATTGCTAAAGAATGTAAATCCACCTTGCGAGACATCCTTCAATAAGACAGTGCGAGTTGTTAGTGCGTCGGCGCCCTGCGCATCGCTGCCCAACGTTGTCAGAACCATCGCATTTGCCTCGACGATAAAGTCGTTGCTGGCCGCTTCACTGAGCCAGAGATGGAAAGCCTCAAAGGGATCTGCGGGCAGAGATTCCAGGCCGACCTCGCCATAGGACCTGCGCATTGCTCGAATCGCATCCCGTTCCATTTTGCTCATGGGTGTATCGAACCTCACTTTCGTCATGAGTGCATCCCCTGACCCCGCGGTGGTCAGCACCCCCTTTCTAGGTGCAGAATTGCCCCAACAATCACGAAGGAGCCAGACGTGTCAGATGATTTCAAGCCAGGTCTTGAAGGCGTAATTGCATTCGAATCAGAGATTGCAGAGCCAGATAAAGAAGGTAGCGCTCTTCGTTACCGCGGCGTTGATATTGATGATCTCGTTGGTCGCGTTTCATTTGGAAACGTATGGGGACTCCTCGTTGATGATGAATTTAATCCAGGACTTCCAAATGCAGAGCCATTCCCACTTCCTGTTCACTCAGGTGATGTTCGTGTAGATATTCAATCTGCAATTGCAATGCTCGCTCCAGCATGGGGCTTTAAACCACTGCTCGATATTTCAGATGAAGAAGCTCGCAGCAACCTTGCGCGTACTTCAGTCATGGTTCTTTCATACCTTGCACAATCTGCTCGCGGAATCTTTGCCAATCCAGTATCTGAAGCAGCTGTCGATAAGGCGCACACAGTTGTCGAGCGCATGATGATTCGTTGGCGCGGTGAGCCAGATCCACTTCACGTTCGCGCAATCGATGCTTACTTTGTATCTGCAGCAGAACACGGAATGAATGCGTCAACATTTACAGGTCGTGTTATTGCATCGACTGGCGCAGACGTTGCTGCAGCACTCTCTGGTGCAATCGGTGCGATGTCAGGCCCACTTCATGGTGGAGCGCCATCTCGCGTATTGCACATGATCGAAGAAGTTGAGAAGACAGGTAATGCAGAGGCTTATGTAAAGGGACTTCTTGATCGCAAAGAACGTCTTATGGGCTTCGGCCACCGCGTCTATCGCGCAGAAGATCCACGCGCTCGCACACTTCGTCGTACAGCGAAAGAACTTAACGCACCACGTTATGAAGTTGCAGAAGCTCTCGAGCGAGCAGCTCTCAAGGAACTTCGCGAGCGTCAACCAGATCGCGTATTGGAGACAAACGTTGAATTCTGGGCTGCAATCATCCTCGATTTCGCAGAAGTTCCTGCGCCGCTCTTTACATCGATGTTTACAGCAGCTCGCACAGCGGGTTGGTCTGCACACATCCTTGAGCAGAAGCGCACAGGTCGTTTGATTCGTCCATCAGCTCGCTACGTCGGAAAGGCTTCACGTAAGCCTGAAGATGTAAAGGGCTGGGATGCAACTGTCGAACAACTTCACAAGTAGCCAGTAAGTAACGATGACTCTCCTACGAAACATCATCTGGTTTCGTCGGGACTTACGTATTGGTGACCATCCTGCGCTCTTAGAGGCGATTAAAAATAGCGACGAAATTGTGCCGCTCTTCATTCTCGATAAGTCGCAGATTGAAGAAGCTGGCGCAAAGTTGCTCGCCTATATGGGCCAATCACTCCGCGCACTCGATGAATCGCTAGGAAATAAACTTCACATTATTGAAGGCGATCAAGTCGAAGTTCTTAAAGATCTGATTGCGCGCTACAACGTTAAAGAGGTTCACATCTCTGATGAATATGAACGCTACGGCGCAGCTCGCGATGCACGAGTAGAAGCAGCTGGTATTCCACTCGTTCGTAGTGGAAGCCCTTATGCAGTTAAGCCTGGTCGCGTTGTAAAGCCAAGTGATGCAACTCCGTATCGCGTCTACACACCTTTCTATCGCGCATGGCGCACACACGGATATCGCGGACCGGTTGCTGCACCAAAGGAAATTAAAGCGCCAACACCGCCCGCTGAATATAGAAAGTTTCCTGACTTTCCATTTCCAGACGGAGTTAACGTTATCGAAGCAGGCGAGGCAGCAGCTCTGCGCCGATTTAAAGAGTTTAAGAAGAAGGGCCTCGATAGCTACGACGAGAACCGTAATTTTGCGAGTATCGATGGCACCTCAAAGATGAGCACTTATCTGAAGTTCGGTGAGATCCATCCGCGCACACTTCTTGACGGGCTAGATGAAACGAAGGCACAAGATACTTTCCGAAAAGAGATCGCTTGGCGCGAGTTCTATGCAGATGTTCTCTTTAATAATCCCGATACCGATACCGAGTATTACGCACCTAGATTTAAGGAGATGCGTTATGACAAGCCGGGCAAGCAATTGAAAGCATGGTGTGAAGGCAAGACAGGCTACCCATTTGTCGATGCTGCAATGCGCCAACTACTTGTTGAAGGGTGGATGCATAACCGCACCCGCATGGTTGTGGCTTCATTCTTAGTTAAAGATCTACACCTTGAATGGCAGCTTGGTGAGCGCTTCTTTGCAGAGCACCTCGTTGATTATGACGTGGCATCAAATGCACATGGTTGGCAATGGACAGCTGGCACAGGTACCGATGCCTCTCCTTATTACCGTGTCTTTAACCCAATCGAGCAAGGACGTCGTTTCGATGAGAATGGCGATTACATTCGTAAATATGTTCCAGAGCTTGCCCACTTAAGTGGTGCAGAGATTCATGAGCCATGGCTATTTCTCGATGGATATTCACACGATTACCCAGAGCGCATCGTCGATCACGCAGTTGAAAGAATCGAATCTCTTGAACGACTAAAGGAAATTAAGGCCGATAAGCCTGAAAAACCTGAGTAACTTTTGCAGTTGCTAATTACTTGCAACTTTACTTTAAGGTATCGACTCTTTATCATTACGACATGTTATTTACAAAGCGCCGCATCATTGATTTCTGCCGCGTAACCAGCACAAGCTGCTGACTCTATAACGCCTTCAACCTAGCTTTTAGTTTTTCAATTCAACTTCCAACTACTCAATTTAAAGGGATAATTATGTCAAAGTTAAGAAAAGTAATTACAGGTTCAGTTATTGCCGGCCTATTGGTAAGCACTGGAGCACTTCCGGCGCAAGCAGCACCGAAGAATCAGGCGCGTGCAGTTGCACAAGCTGATTGGCTCGAGAAGAATCTTGATAATCCAAAGGTTCGCATTATCGAAGTAAGCACTGAACCAGGTCTCTACGAGCGCGGACACATTAAGAACTCAATCAAATTCAATTGGCACACAGAT
>JBILBB010000043.1:0-7662 GCA_044353955.1 Candidatus Planktophila sp.
CAGGTGTTGTTAGTACAGTTACAACACAAGATGCAACTGCTGCTGCGATGGTCAAGCAATATAAAGATCAACTCACCGCAAAGCTTGATGTGAAGATTGGAACAGTTTCTGCTGTATTCCCACGAGGTGGTACACCTGCAGTAGAGCGTTCTGGTGAAACTCCAATGGGTAATTACATTGCAGATCTCATGCGAGCCAAATACAAGACAGATTTCGCGATTCAAAATGGTGGGGGAATTCGCGATACTTTCCCAGCAAAGACATACATTCCTGCAAATACTTCACTCGTGCGTTCTGGGACAGGGGCGCTTGATGTGACGCTAGGAGATGCTTTCACAGTCTTCCCATTCGGAAATCAGATTGCTACATCTGTAGTAACTGGTGAAAACCTATGGAAGGCACTTGAAAATGGAGTCGGCGGAAACTATCCAGGTGATGGACGCTTCCCACAGATCTCAGGATTCAAGTTCAGCTTTGATTCAACTAAGCCTGCGGGCAGCCGCATTGTGGATGTGACAAAGTTGGATGGAACTGCAATTCCAAAGAATGGAACCCAATACACAATCACAACACTTGACTTCGTTATTTTTGGCGGAGACGGGTATTTAAATGTGTTCTCACCAGATCGTGCGAAAGTTCAAGGGGCACTCCTTGATCTCTTCGTCGATGCTCTTAAAGCAGATCTTGCGGCTGGAAAAGTAACGCAAGTACCTGCAGCCGATGGACGAATTAAGAAAGTCGCATAACTACTTAATTCGAAGGCATTTACGTAGGGGGCGCCTGGGAAACCGGGCGCCTCTTATATTTTTGGGTAGAAGTTAAACCCTGATTCGGGGGTAGGCTTGAGTACGTGCGATTTATTAATGAGCCGTTATACGACCTGACCTACGACGACGTCTTTATGGTTCCAAGCAATTCAGAACTTACAAGCCGTATGGATGTTGATCTTTCATCAAATGATGGAAGTGGAACGACAATCCCTCTTGTTGTAGCAAATATGACAGCAATCGCAGGGCGACGAATGGCTGAGACCATTGCCAGACGTGGTGGACTTGTAGTTATCCCGCAAGATATCCCTATTCCGGTTGTCGCAGAGGTAATCGCATCAGTTAAATCACGCCATACATTCTTTGAAACACCAATAACACTTACTCTAAAAGAGACTGTTGCAGATGCGGCATCGCTCATTCATAAGCGCGCACATGGCGCAATCATCATCGTCGATGGCTCAAAGCCTGTTGGAATCGTTACCGAAGAGGATTTAGCTGGCGTAGATCGGTTTACACAGCTGAGCCAAGTGATGACTCAAGAGCTCACAACAATGCCGGATTCGTTGAATCCGCGTCAGGCTTTTGAATTCTTGCATGAACGTCTGCGCACAGTAGCGCCAGTTGTTTCAGCGAAGGGCGATCTCGTAGGAATAATTACCAAGGTAGGTGCACTTCGTGCAACTCTCTACACACCTGCAGTCGATAAGAACAATAAGTTGCGTATCGCAGCTGCTGTTGGAATCAACGGCGATGTTGCGGATAAGGCAGCAAAGTTAGTTGCAGCCGGTGCAGACGTTCTTGTTGTAGATACAGCGCATGGCCATCAGAAGAAGATGATTGAAGCGCTGCAGATTATTAAGAAGCTCAACCTCAACGTCCCAATCGTTGCGGGTAACGTTGTTACAGCTGCGGGTGTGCGTGATCTCGTTGCTGCGGGTGCCGACATTATTAAGGTTGGCGTTGGACCTGGCGCGATGTGTACAACACGTATGCAGACAGGTGTTGGTCGCCCACAATTCTCAGCAGTTCTTGAGTGCGCAACGGAGGCAAAGAAGTTAGGCGCACATGTCTGGGCCGATGGCGGAGTACGCCATCCTCGCGATGTTGCACTGGCACTTGCAGCAGGAGCATCGCAAGTAATGATTGGTTCTTGGTTTGCAGGTACATACGAATCACCTGGCGATTTAATGCGCGATAGCGCTGGTCGTTCTTATAAAGAATCATTCGGAATGGCATCAAAGCGCGCAGTGAGCGCAAGAACTTCACAAGAAGATGCATTTGATCGCGCACGTAAAGCGCTATTCGAAGAAGGTATCTCTTCATCAAAGATGTTCTTAGATCCAGCTCGACCAGGTGTAGAAGATCTCATCGATGAAATTATTTCTGGACTTCGTTCATCATGTACTTATGCAGGCGCTCACAACCTCGCAGAATTTGCCGAGCGCGCTGTTGTTGGAATTCAATCAGCCTCTGGTTATGCCGAAGGCCGCCCACTCAGCACATCTTGGCGAGGGTAAATACGCCGTTTTTCAGTATGCGAGAAAGCCGGTAGTATTCGCATCCGCAGTAAACAATTCCATAAGCGTGCGTAGCTCAACGGATAGAGCATCTGACTACGGATCAGAAGGTTAGGGGTTCGAATCCCTTCGCGCGCACAAGTTAAGCTCTCGGTGCCTTTCACACCGAGGGCTTTTCTTCTTTTTCAGGCCTGGAACAAGTTCCAAGTTTCATCTAGCGCCCCATGCCTTTCTGGGGCAGAATCTCGCAATGAGAAGCCGACGCCTACAATCTATCGTCTTGTCGCTTCTCCTGACCGTAAGCCTTGCAGGATGCGGTGAAAGCTCTAAGTCATATGCATCCTTTAAAGAAGATGGTGTCTTCTTCGCCGCTCCAAAAACTTGGACGGGTATATCAACATCTACTTTGAATAAGTATGAGAAGAAATCTGAAAATGCGGAAGCGGGTTCACGTCAAGCGCTTGTCAGGTGGCAGATCGCCTATTCAACAGATCCAAAGTTTAAGGTTTCTCAAGTCTTTAACTTAATTGCTCCTTCACAACCTTTAGCTTTCGCTCGAGTCCGTGACCTATCTGCAACAGAGTTCAATGAGTATTCCTATAACTCACTGCGGGATGTCATTGTGCCCGTCACCAAAATACTTGAGGGTGATGTTTCAGGCACGCCTGACTTTAAGATTTTGCGTGACCGGGAAGTAGTAGAAGAAGGCGCTCGCGGATTGCAGACCATCTATCGCTTTACATTTGAAGGTGTGACCCAAACTTTCAATCAAATATCACTTCTATCAAATGATCGCTTAACTTTGTATCTCCTCGTAGTTAGATGCGAAAGCGCGTGCTACAAGGAGAATAAGAAAGAGATTGAAGAAATCGTTAGTTCATATACGGTACAGGGAGCAAAATGAGCCAGCTAGAGAACCGCACCAGTAGGCCTCGCGATACTGATCGTAAAACTCGTATTCATCTCTCTTTCTATGACCGCATCAAGTTCTTACTATTCTTCGGTCTTACCTATCTCATACTGACCTGGTCAAGCCTGGCAGATAATCCAATATTGAGTGTTGAAGATGCGCTCAATGAGACAGCACGAACTAAATCTTGGTTAATCGTCCTTGCTGTTATCGAAGTTATCCGCCAACTTCACTTCTTGCTTGCAGAGTTGTTAGCTCCGTATCACGGTATTTGGAAGCGCTACTTTGACTTTGTCGATCGCCAGATACATCGCTTAAGCGATTGGACCCGTTTTCGCCTCTCCCGTGCCATTAAATGGGCGCTCATCATCTTCCTTCTTGCAATCATTCTTGGTGCAATTTATGACGAACCACCGGTAAAGGCGCTCTTCTTAGCACCGAAGGCATTCCTTTCAGCGTTGCCGTTTTTGGCACAGCTCATGTTTGCTGTTGTCTTTATTGTTATTCAATTTGCAGCGCTCTTCTATTTCTTAAGTCGTGGCGGCGTTGATACATATTTCCCAGATGACATTCGCACCCGCTTTAGCGATGTATGGGGGCAAGACCATGTTCTCAATCGCATCCGTGAAAACTTGCTCTTCCTCGAGACTCCAGAAGAGATCGAAAAGCATGGCGGATATGTGCCGGGTGGAATTCTTTTGTGGGGCCCTCCTGGTACAGGTAAGACTCTGATGGCTGAATCAATGGCTGGAGAAACTGGAAAACCATTCGTCTTCGTTGATCCAGGCGCATTTACAAATATGTTTATTGGTATCGGAGTCCTCAAGGTGAAGAGCCTCTTCCGTAAGCTTCGTAAATTGGCGCTGCGTTACGGTGGCGTAGTTGTCTTCTTTGACGAGGCAGATGCACTTGGTAATCGCGGGATTATTACTCAAGGTGGGCCACAGCGAACCTCCACTATGAATAAGTCAAAGATCTTTGAAAGTAACTGCCACGGTGGTACCTATTTATCTGAATCCGCAGTCTCTGCGATTACCCGCGAGAAGTTTGTTATGGGTGGTGCTGCAGGCGGTGGTGGTGGTTCGGGAACTCTGCAAGCGTTACTAACTGAACTTTCTGGACTTAAGAAGCCACGCGGCTTCTTCAATCGTATTGTCCGACGCACCCTAGGTATGCGACCTAAGAATCCTCCTAAGTATCGAATCCTTGTTGTGATGGCTACCAATATGCCGGAGTCTCTAGATGAAGCGCTCCTTCGTCCCGGACGTATTGATCGTATGTATCGCGTTGGATACCCAAGCAAGGCTGGACGTGTCCGCACTTATGAAGGCTACTTATCAAAAGTTTCACATTCACTTACTGCAGAAGAGATAGACAAGATTGCCACGATTACTCCGTATGCAACGGGCGCAACAATTAAGGACACCATTAACGAAGCGCTCATCATGGCGATTCGTAATGGTCGTACATCAATTGAATGGCCTGACATCATCAAAGCCAAGCAGCAGAAAGAGCTTGGACCATCTGAGGATGTTGAATACATCGAACGCGAACGACATGCAGTTGCTGTTCACGAAGCTTGCCATGCAGTCATGGCGCATCGCACTCGCCAACATATGTCCATTGATTTAGCGACCATTGAAAAAGGTTCTGACTATTTGGGAATGGTTGCGAGTATTCCGCCAGATGATCAATTCACGCGCTGGAAGAGTGAATACCAATCAGATATTTTGGTATCTCTTGCATCCCTTGCAGGCGAGCGAATGTTCTTTGAAGGAGATAACTCATCCGGTGTTTCGGGTGATCTAGAAAGCGCAACCACCATCGCATCCTTAATGGAAGGTCATTGGGGAATGGGTTCAACTATTTCTTCACATGTCAGCAACCGTCGCTTTGAGATGGGCGCACCTGGCGGCGGTAAAGGAAAAGATGACACTGAAAAGCAGATGCGAATGGCCCTTAGCGATCGCATTGAAGAGAACCTAGGTACTTTGCTCGTTCAAGCTGAAGAAATCTTGCGCGAGAATCGCAATCAAGTATTGGCTCTAGCCCACGCTCTAGAGACATTTAAAACTATGTCGGGAGAAGATGTAGCTGCCGTCATTGAAGGTGTACAAGGCTCAGTTGTTGACGGTCGCCCCTACCTTGATCCATCTTTCCTGTCCGAGATCGAGAAGTATCACGCCGCATCTGTTGTTGCTCATCGCGAACATAGAGTTCCAGATGTGCGCTTACCAGCTATTCCGATTACAGGGCGTCCATCACTGTAATTGTTTCGCCAAGTACTAACTCTGAAGCAATGGGACGCCAAGCCTGGCTATTGTCATTGACCATATGTGCATCCCAATCTGCTCGCGTGCTCCAGATCTCCCAGACATTTACGACATCTGATTTCTGGGTATCGCGATAGATCTCAATGAATTCGCAGCCCTGTTCTCCACGAATGACCGCAATGTGCTTGGAGAGCGCATCAACAAACCCGTCAAATTTTCCAGGTTTAACATCAATGGCGACAAATAGAAATACTTTCGGCATTAGCAAACCTTACAGGAAGACTTATGATTAACACATGTCCACTTTGGCTATTGATATTGGCGCTACTAAATTCGCCGTAGCAATCGTAAGCGCAGCCCGAGAGGTCTCTCTCCGTCGAGAGATTCCAGCATCTCAACTCTGGGATGGTCTTTCTCAAGTGATAAAAGAAATCGCAAGTGACACCTCTATAAAAATTTCACATATTGGAATTGGTAGCGCCGGCCCCATCAACACCCAGAGCGGAACCATTAGCCCAGTAAATATTTCCGCTTGGCGAGAATTTCCGCTCGTCGATAAAGTCCAAGAGATTTTTCCTGGTGTTGAGATCAAAATGGTCGGAGATGCAGTTGCTCTAGCAGTTGCAGAGCATGCGATTGGTGCAGGGAAAGGCTCTCGAAATATGTTGGGGATGGTTGTCTCGACCGGAATTGGTGGCGGAATCATTGTCAATGGCCAACCGCTAGAAGGTGATTTCGGCAACGCAGGATATTTTGGACATACTGTTGTTGGAGATTACGACGGTGGATGTAATTGCGGGCGAATTGGTTGCGTAGAAGGTTATGCATCGGGAGTCAGCATGGTCAGATATGCAAAGCGAGAAGGTTGGAGCGGAGATGATTTTGTTGCTCTCTCGCAATCTGCAAAAGAAGGAGATCCAACTGCAATTGCTGCGATTGAATTTGGAACAAATCATTTAGCTAAAGCGATAATCAATATCTCGCAGATATTTGATCTACACACTGTTGTAGTTGGTGGCGGGGTAATTGAAGCGGGGGATATCTATTGGTTGCCCCTTCAAAAAGCCCTCTTATTGCACTCAACTTCTCTTAATCTTGTAGAACCGATAAAGTTACTACCTGCGCAATTACAGCGCGATGCAGGATTGATAGGAGCGGCAATGGTGGCGGGTCTTGAGTAACTTCACTCTCTCAATCGATTGCGGTGGTCTATTTATTAAGAGCTGCGTTCTTGATGATTCAGGAACTATGCACGCCACACCCACTCGCATCGAAACTCCTTACCCGCTCTCAACAGATCGGTTCTTAGATACGGTAAAGAAGATTGCTGATTCACTTCCTAAGGCGGCGCGAGTAACAGTTGGCGTTCCTGGAATGATTCGTAACGGTGTCGTTGTTGCAACCCCTCATTACATCAATGATGCTGGTCCACACACTCGTATGAACCAAGAGCTAAAGGATCAGTGGTGGGGCTTTGATGCTCAAGCGGCAATTGAGGAGAAGCTCGGAATTCCAACGAAGGTCCTCAACGACGCGGAAGTACATGGCGCTGGTGTTGTAACAGGATCTGGCTTGGAAATTGTTCTTACTCTTGGAACCGGACTTGGATTCGCCGTCTTCCACGGTGGAAAGTTATCGCCACACTTTGAACTTTCACATGCAACGGTCCGTAGAAATACAACGTATGACACCTGGATTGGTGATCGCGAACGGCGCCGAATGGGTAATACCTTCTGGTCTCGACGCGTGCGCCTTATGGTTTCAGAGTTGCGCCCAGTATTTCTCTGGGACCGCCTCTACATAGGTGGTGGAAATTCACACAGCATTCAGCAGCGCGATTTAACTCTGATGGGCGACGATGTCGTCATTGTTCCGAACTCTGCCGGTGTTTCAGGTGGAGTTCGTGCTTGGCAACTTTAGTTAGGCTCTTATAGCTTTCGCAAAGTCACGGAAATCTTCAACCAAGATATCAATCTCAGTTTGGCCGTGTGCTAGAGAGATCAACCACTGCTCATCTAATCCTGGTGGAGTGATGATTCCGCGGTTAAGTGCAAAGAGCCAATGTGCCTCAGCAATTCCAAAGTCTGTCGCTTTGTAATCACGGTAGTTGCGAACTGGAGTCGTTGACCAGGTAACGCAACCCTTAACTCCAAAACCAACTGTGTGAGCAGGTAGCTGATACTCATTGATAA
>JBILBB010000044.1:0-7563 GCA_044353955.1 Candidatus Planktophila sp.
GACCTAGCACAGTATCAACAGCACCCGTTAGACCACGAATCTCTAGAGTGCTCATTGTCTTCTCCGTTACATCTCTACCGTGACGGAGTCTCCGTCGATGGTTACTGGATATGTCTTAACAGGTGCTACAGCAGGTGGAATTAACGCCTCACCTGTGCGCAGATCAAACTCTGCTCCATGGAGCCAGCACTCGATCTTGAAGTTTGTAATATCGCCTTCAGAAAGGGATGCATCTGAATGGCTGCAGGTATCACCAATCGCGAAAACTTCTGAGCCAATTCTTGCCACGCAGATTGCTTCGCCATCTTTCTCGATACGTACAGGCTTACCTTCTGCAAGGGATGCAAGTGAAAGATCTGCCATTTACTTCCCTGCCTTTGCAAGCTCATCATCTATGCGAGCCATGAGGCGATCTTGAATCTCTTCAATTCCGATCTCAGAGACGATTTCACTGAAGAATCCGCGTACGACGAGACGGCGTGCATCTTCCATATTAATTCCGCGTGACATTAAGTAGAAGAGCTGTTCGTCATCGAAGCGACCAGTTGTTGATGCGTGTCCTGCTCCAACAATCTCGCCCGTCTCGATTTCAAGATTTGGCACTGAATCTGCACGTGCGCCGTCTGAGAGTAGAAGGTTACGGTTGAGTTCGTAGGTATCTGTACCTTCAGCTGCAGCGCGAATAAAGACATCGCCTATCCAAACTGTATGTGCCTTATCCCCCGCAAGTGCTCCCTTGTAATTAACACGGGATTTAGCGTTGGGCACTTTGTGATCCACGAACATGCGATGCTCGAAGAATTGTCCTGCTGTTGCAAAGTAGACACCTGAGAGATCGCACGATGCACCAGGTGCAACAAAATCTACAGTTGGCAATAAGCGAACGAGGTTTCCACCAACAGTTACGACGATTGATTTAAATGTTGCATCTCTATCTACTACGGCGTGATGACGCGCAGCGTGAATAGTCTTTCCACCCCACTCTTGAAGCGTGATGAAAGTTAGCTGTGCACCTGGTTCGACGAGGATCTCAAGATCCTCAGCAAGATGGGTATCGCCTGTATTCTCAATAACAACTGTCGCCTTTGAATGGTTCCCAGCTTTGATCAGTACTCGTGAGAACTCGGCTTCATCTGTTCCTCCAGATGAGCGATTGAGAAAGATGGGCTCGCTGATTTCAGTATTAGGCGCAATGCTAAGTACCGCGCCTGTCTTTGTGAATTCACGAACGCGATTAACAATCGCATCATCTGTCTCAGTCAGCGCCGAAATCTCTTCGAACTTAAGTGTTACGCCATCTGGGAGTGAACCCTTAGCGGCTAGTGAGTTACGGAGTACTGCCTTAGCAGTGCCATCGTGTAGCCCACCTAAGCGCTTGAGGGGTGTAAATCTCCAGGCCTCTTCACGTCCCGTGGGCGTGTGGCTCTCTAGAAGATTAGATTGAAGGGTTGTCATTATCCGACTGCGCCTTCCATCTGAAGTTCAATGAGTCGGTTGAGTTCGAGCGCGTACTCCATTGGAAGTTCGCGAGCAATTGGCTCAATAAATCCACGGACAATCATCGCCATCGCTTCATCTTCATTGAGTCCACGTGACATCAAGTAGAAGAGCTGATCATCCGAGATCTTCGAAACTGTTGCCTCGTGACCCATCGAAACATCATCTTCACGAATATCAACATATGGATATGTATCAGAGCGTGAAATTGTGTCAACGAGAAGTGCATCGCACTTAACGGTGCTCGCTGAGTGATGTGCACCTTCTTGAACCTGAACAAGTCCGCGATAAGAAGTACGGCCACCACCACGAGCTACCGATTTAGAGATAACAGATGAAGATGTATATGGAGCAGCGTGAACCATCTTTGCGCCAGAATCTTGATGTTGTCCAGGACCTGCAAATGCGAGTGAGAGAGTTTCTCCCTTTGCGTGTGGACCCATCAACATAACAGCTGGGTACTTCATCGTTACCTTTGAACCGATATTTCCATCGACCCATTCCATAGTTGCACCTTCAGCACAAGTAGCGCGCTTCGTGACCAAGTTATAAACATTGTTAGACCAGTTTTGAATCGTTGTATAGCGCACGCGTGCGCCCTTCTTCACGATAATTTCTACAACTGCAGAGTGAAGTGAATCCGACTTGTAGATTGGTGCTGTGCAGCCTTCTACATAATGAATATATGAATCTTCATCAGCGATGATCAATGTACGTTCGAACTGACCCATATTCTCGGTATTGATGCGGAAGTAAGCCTGCAATGGGATATCTACGTGAACACCCTTAGGTACGTAAATAAATGAACCACCTGACCAAACAGAGGTATTAAGAGCAGCAAACTTATTGTCACCAACAGGGATAACAGTTGCGAAGTACTCTTTGAAGAGCTCAGGGTGTTGCTTAAGAGCGCTATCTGTATCTAGGAAGATGACACCTTGCTTCTCTAAATCTTCACGGATTGAGTGGTAAACAACCTCAGACTCGTATTGCGCAGCCACACCTGAAACCAGGCGCTGCTTCTCTGCCTCTGGAATTCCAAGGCGATCGTAAGTGTTCTTAATGTCATCTGGAAGGTCATCCCACGTTGTCGCCTGCTTCTCAGTAGAGCGCACAAAGTATTTGATGGTGTCGAAGAAGATTCCAGAGAGATCTGAACCCCATGATGGCATCGGCTTCTTGTAAAAGAGATCGAGTCCTTTAAGGCGAAGGTCGAGCATCCATTGTGGCTCGTTCTTCTTTGCGCTGATATCGCGAACAACTTCCTCGCTTAGGCCGCGCTTAGCGTTAGACCCTGCATCATTGCCATCAGACCAGCCGTACTCATAATTTCCGAGGCCTTCGAGTTCTGGATGTGCTGTTGTCATTATTTCGCCTTTCCAGCGGTTGTTGTTAGTTTCTTAGATGTTGCAGGGTTTTTCTTTAAGTTATTTGGAATAAAGGTTGTGCACACTCCATCGCCATGTGCGATTGTCGCCAGTCTTTGGACATGAGTGCCGAGAATTTGCGAAAACGCTTCAGTCTCCGCTTCGCAGAGTTGGGGAAATTCAGCAGCTACGTGAGCAATTGGGCAGTGATGCTGACAGAGTTCTTCTCCATTTGCCCGAACTTCAATACTCGCTGCGTAACCTTGTTCTGTCAGAAATGTCGCAAGTGCTTCAGATTTATGTGAACGTTTCGCAAGAGCGACCTCAGCCTTACGCTTGATATCTTCAGCGCGACTATCTGCAAAAGCTTGAACCATTTGCTCGCCAGATTGTGAGGACATAAATTTAAGAGCAGCCACCGCTAAGTCGTCATAGGAATGTTCAAATTGTTGGCGACCGCTATCTGTCATCATAAAGACTTTAGAAGGTCGACCTCTGCCGCGAGAAATTGCGCTATGTGGATCTCGAGCTTCGAGGACTCCATCTGCTACTAAGAGATCGAGGTGGCGACGAATACCTGCAGGAGTCAGACCGAGACGCTCTCCCAGAACAACTGCCGTTGAGGGACCATTTTCGAGGACCGAGCGCGCCACTGCTTCGCGGGTACTTAGGTCATCGAATTTCACAACACTATTGTGTCTTAATTCGCACGCCCTTGCCACCTGAACCAGCGTGTCTTACCAAGGCGTAGGTCATAGGCTAAGGCCATGAGTAAATACGGGGCGATATCTAGGCGGGTACTGCCAGCGCTCACCGGACTTCTACTCTTCCTCCAAAGCGCCCTTGTCATTACCGGAGGAGCCGTTCGCCTTACAGGTTCAGGCCTCGGTTGCCCTACATGGCCTGAGTGCGTTCCTGGCTCTTATCTTCCAGTTGAAGGTCAAGCAGAAGGGCAGTTGCATGCCTGGATTGAATTTGGAAATCGCCTCTTAACTTTCGCTCTCTTCTTTGCAGCGGTAGCCACCTTGATCGCAGTCTTACGAACTGCAAGACGCGATCTCAGATTCCTGGCTGCAACACAAATTTTAGGAATTCTCGCCCAAGGAGTTCTTGGTGGCATCACTGTATTAACAGATCTTCACCCACTCTCTGTTGCATCTCACTTCTTGCTATCTACAATTCTTATCGGTGCAGCTACATCGCTTCATTCGCGAAGACGTGCACCGCAAGTGCGTACCTCTTCTACTAAAGTCCGCATCTCTCGACTTTCATTCCTGCATGTTGTGACGACTTTTGTCGCGATCGCGATAGGAACGCTGGTTACAGGAACTGGACCACATGCGGGAGATGTCGATTCTCCGCGTTTTGATTTCTCAATTTCAACTATCACTCGCTATCACAGCCTCTCAGTTTGGTTTTTGATGTTCCTCACCATCTATTTCTATCGATCCCCTGACCTACGATATGAAACGAGAAAGTGGCTCAAGATTTTCTTTGCAATTGCGCTGCTGCAAGGCGTTATTGGATATATCCAGTACTTCAATGGTGTGCCAGAACTTCTTGTTGGTTTCCATTTATTAGGTTCAGTTTTAGTTTGGATCGCAGCGTGGCGAATCCGAATTTCAGTAATCCGCAAGCCCGCATAACACACGAGGAGTAAAGATGTCACAGATTGCAGGTTGGACAGCGCTAGATGATCAGGCAGTTGCATATGCTCGCGCACTTGCGATGGATAGCGTTCAGAAGGTTGGCAATGGTCACCCAGGTACTGCTATGGCGCTTGCTCCTGTTGCCTACAACCTCTTTCAGCGTCATCTGATTCACGACCCTTCAGACCCTCATTGGTTGGGGCGCGATCGTTTCATCCTCTCTTGTGGGCATTCATCTCTAACCTTGTACACCCAACTCTTCTTCAGTGGTTACGGTCTTGAGATGGAAGATATGAAATCTTTTCGTACTTGGGATTCTCTAACACCGGGTCATCCTGAGTTTGGGCACACTGCAGGAGTTGAAATGACAACCGGTCCTTTGGGTGCGGGAGTTGCTACAGCTGTCGGCTTTGCAATGGCTGCTCGTTATGAGCGCGGACTACTCGACCCTAAGGCGCCAGCCGGAACTTCTCCCTTTGATCATTCAATCTGGGTTATCTGTTCTGATGGCGATCTACAAGAGGGCGTCTCCGGTGAGGCATCATCTCTCGCTGGAACTCAAGAACTCGGAAATCTCAATCTCATATACGACGACAATAGAATTTCAATTGAAGGCGACACTCATGTCTCCTTCACCGAAGATGTTGCAGCCCGATACCGTGCATATGGTTGGCATGTACAGGAGGTTTCAGCACTCGCTGATGGAAATATTGATTTGGTTGCACTCGACGCTGCGATGGCTAAAGCTAAAGCAGAAACTTCAAAGCCTTCAATTATCCGCATGCAATCAGTAATCGCATGGCCTGCTCCTAAGCTGCGCGGAACAGCAAAGTCACATGGTTCAGCCCTGGGTGATGAAGAAATCGCAGCTACGAAGAGGGAGCTAGGTCTCAACCCCGAGGAAAGTTTTGCAATGCCAGATGATGTCTTTGCACATGTGCGTGCAGTTAAGACTCGTGGCGCTGCTCTTCGTAAAGAGTGGGACGGAAAAATCACCCAATGGCAGAGCGCAAATCCTGAGAAAGCAACACTTCTCAAGCGACTAACTTCACGCGAACTCCCTCAAGGGTGGGAAGCAAGCCTTCCAGTCTTTGAAGCAGGTAAAGATATGGCTACGCGATCGGCTTCAGGCCATGTCATCAACGCAATAGCCAAGGTACTGCCTGAATTCTGGGGCGGCTCCTCAGATTTAGCAGATTCAAATATGACGACCATAGAAGGTGGAAATTCATTCTTGCCAGCAACAAGTGAGATGAAGAACGCTGATCCATATGGACGCATCATCCACTTCGGTATCCGCGAACATGCGATGGGCTCAATAATCAATGGCATCGCATTGCATGGACTTTCTCGCTCATTCGGCGGAACATTTGCAGTCTTTAGCGATTACATGCGTCCATCTGTTCGCTTAGCCGCGATCATGGATATTCCATCTACATTTGTCTGGACACACGATTCGATTGGTGTTGGTGAGGATGGTCCAACGCACCAGCCAATTGAACATTTCGCAGCGCTTCGCGCCATTCCTAACTTTGCGGTGATTCGACCAGCAGATGCAAACGAAGTTGCAGAAGCCTGGAAGGCCGTTTTGAAGCGTAATAAGCCAGCTGGTTTCTTACTCTCTCGTCAGAACCTAAGGACTGTAGATCGCACAACTCATGGAGCTGTCTCTGGAGTAAATCAAGGTGCATACATTCTTAAAGAGGCATCAGGTAAGCCACGGGTAACAATCATTGCGACAGGTTCAGAGGTTCCCCTCGCCCTTGATTCTCAGATCGCTCTCGAAGCGCAAGGAGTTTCGACTCGCGTAGTCAGCGCCCCTTGTCTTGAGTGGTTTAGCGATCAACCAACGAGCTACCAGGTTTCAGTGATTCCTAAGGATTCACTGCGTGTGAGTATCGAAGCTGGCATCGCTCTCGGTTGGCGTGAATATGTCGGCGATACTGGCGTGATCATCTCGCTCGATCGCTACGGAGCATCAGCTGCTGCTCCAAAACTTTTCGCTGAGTTTGGCTTTACCGTAGAGCGAGTAGTTGGAGATATTCAAAAGGCTCTTGGCTAATGAAAATTTCTGGCCCGCTCCTTAAGAAGGTTGATAGAAATTCTGACCTTTACAAGAAGCTTGCCACTGCACATCCAAAGATTGCTCAGAAAGATTCAACTATCTGGGGCTCAAAAGCTGCGGCAGAAGCGGCAGTTCGTCTCAATTGGGTAGATCTTCCACAAGCCTCGCTCTCACTCCTTCCCGAGATTTCCGCACTTGGCGAGAAATTCAAAGATCGCAACCGCTTCGTTCTCTGCGGAATGGGCGGATCTTCACTCGGCCCTGAGGTCATTGCGCAGAGCAATGGGCGAGAGATTTTTATCTTTGACTCAACCGATCCTCACTATGCCAAGCATGCAATAGGTGAAGATCTCTCAAAGACCCTCGTTATCGTAAGTTCAAAATCTGGATCTACGATTGAAACATCCTCACAACGCGCACTCTTCGAAGGCAAGTTCATCGATGCAGCACTTGATCCCAAGGAACATATTCTCTTCGTGACTGACCCTGGTTCACCGTTAGATCTCGAAGTCCGTGCTGCAGGATTTACCGTAGTTAATGCTGATCCCAATGTCGGTGGTCGATTCAGTGTGCTCAGCGCATTTGGTCTTCTTCCATCCGCGCTTATTGGTGTCGATATTGAGAAGCTTTTAAATGATGCCGAGAAAGAGAAGGAAGGATTCCTGACAGATCCTTCAGTAATTCTCGATATTGCCTATCTACTGATCGCAGAGACGAAGCAGTACATCGCATTTACCGATAATCAATCGAACTTCCCAGGACTTTCAGATTGGATAGAACAACTTATCGCTGAATCAACGGGCAAAGACTCCGTAGGAAGACTCCCGATCGCAACTGAGAATGCGAAGGTTGCAAAAACTGGTGGAGCTCTGACAGTTTCCTTTGCAGGAACTGGCACTGATCTTCTCGTTGAAGGAGAGCTTGGAGCTCAGTTTATTTTCTGGGAGTGGGTAACTGCACTCATCGGGGCTGGCCTAAAGATTGA
>JBILBB010000052.1:0-7038 GCA_044353955.1 Candidatus Planktophila sp.
TTGTAGATTTAACCAAGTTTACCTTCGCTTTGCTCAAAATTGGTGGCGCTAAGGATTTAACCGTAGCGACCACTCCTTCAGAAACCTGACCAAACGGATCGGTAATTTTAATGGTTACATCAACACTCTGGTTAGGCTTAAGTCCAGAAATCTCAACGGTGTTAGCAAGGACCAAGACGTTGCCATCTGAAGCGATAACTTCATATGAATATCCATCTGCATCTAGCTCAAAGAAATTTATTTTTACTGAATCTAATTCAGATTCGGTGGTTGCAACTACTGGCAAGACAGGTGGTTCAGGGTAAGCAGTTTTTTCGGTATCACTGAAATTTATATACTGTCCGTCGGATGACCGGCAAGTTGCAGATAGCTTAACTTCGGTTACAGGTCTAAGTTCTAAAACCGTGACAGAACCATCTCCCTTCATGCCATCAGTTTTAATTTCACCAGTGGTTGAAGAGTAGTTACAAGAAATGTCATAGTCCAGTTCATATTTGAATATGATTTGTGAATCTGTTGCGCTTGTACTTTCCAACACTGGCCGTACCAAAGCACCAGGTGCTTGAATATTTATATAAGAAAGACCTGCTAAAGGATTGATCAATTTAGTTTTTGATTTAGGAGTTGAATCAACTGTTACAGAACCGTAGGCATTTGAGTAATTGGTTGATCGCTGTTTCGGCGTTGATTGGCAATCCTGATTTCCATTAGAGCTGATATCTCTAATACTCCCCGAACACGAAGTGGTGTATACAGATAACTGACGCATGACATATATTCCTGGCTCAGCGGTACGGCTACTTTTACAGATTAACCTAACGCTATTCATTTTGCTCAAGAAGGGTGTGCTTCCAATGTCTTTTACCGAGCATCCCGCACCTCCTTTATTGGATGTAGCTTTATCGGACCAGCTTCCAAAAATCGCGTAAATATTTCCACCCTTACCGTCGACATCCATGGTGAGTTCAAAACTATCGCCAGCTTTGATGTCCGTTTTTGAAAGTGAAACATTTGAAATTTCAGGTGGAATAATTAATACTGTGTCAGGATTCGTGACATTGATTTTAATTTTTGATATATCTGCCTGCGCTATGGAACCAGATGCTGGTTGACCCCACGAAGATTGACCAGGGATATTGATTATCGACACTAGGCGATTAAAAACAGAAGTTGAATTTGAAGGATTGGGATCTTCTCCCCATGGCGTATTTAGGTCTATTCCTGCATATCCCGTAATCTCAACTTTGGAAACTGTCCAGGTTCCAGATGGCCAATCGGTGCCAACCTCAAAATCAAATGTATTTTCAATTCTTTTTGTATCAGGGCCACTTATGCTTGAATCATAACGAGAGAGAAGTTTATAGACCTCAGTTCCCTCCTCTTGATTCCTTAAGAAAACCCAAATCGTATTGATTTTTCCACTGTTGCTTGCGATCAATCGAATAGAAATTTTGTCCCCAACTTTTCTTTCACTTGAGGTAGTCATTTCAATCACCTCTAATCGCGGCTGTGTTGCCGCTGGCGTAAGTCCATCAGGTAGAACAGTGAATGAAAGCGAGTCTAATTTTTCGTCCCATTTAGCTATCGATTGGGCATTAGTGCAACTTAATTGAATTGCCTGAACAATGTATTTCCCCGGTGAAGCTTCGGCAGTGATTTTTAGCGGAATCTGAAATTGTCCTTTTGATGCACTTGAATCTGGAACGACTCCATTTACTCTAGGAATTGTTGCGCCATGATAGAGGCCAGTTGGATCTCTAAATGAGACACTAACTCCTCGCACGGTACCGCTCGTACATGTTGCATCAATGTTCCAAACAACCGTCTCCCCAACGCTGTATGTATTCTTTTCTATTGTCGCCGAATTAATCACATTTGTTGCGTGCGATTGCGTTGGAGTCAAAATCGATAGTGTCAGTGCAAGCACACCAGCCCGGGAGATTCGCTTCATCACTGTTTGAGTCTAAATTATTGGAAGGGGTCATAACAGGGGTGTCAGAGACTGGCGGAGGATGAGGGATTTATCCTCTCCATCCTGGGTAATTCCCCGTTTTTTAGGTAAACGGGTCATAAAAGGCAAGTTAGCACCGTGTTATCTTGCATTCTCCCTCAGTCGGCTAAATTCAACTAGTTGTAGCATTCCCCCTCTTTTCGAGTTCCACCCCTGGTGGTATTTTATTTGGATGAGAAAAATGATCGCCCTTGTCCTTACTGTCTCACTTTCACTTGTTGGAATTGGATTTGCACAGGCTGCGAACCCGAAAGCTGGGACAAAGTGTTCCACTGCAAAACAAAAGGTGACATATTCTGGAAAAACATTTACCTGCGTTAAAAAGGGTAAATCTCTTGTCTGGGATGCAGGCATACCAGTTGCAAAGCCAGCCGCAGGAAAGACAGTCTCTGAAGGTGTTCTCTGCACTGAAGGAAGCCCGCCCGCAAAAGATGCAAAAGGAAACTCTCTCTATTGCACTAGGGGCAGCGATGGAAAGAGTTCATGGCGTCCGCAGAGTCAGCAAGGTTCTGGTGGAGGTGCAGGAACCGGTGGTGGCGGTTCCGGTGCAGGAACCGGTGGTGGAGGAAATACTCAGAACGCTGGATTTAAGTTAGGTGAACTCGGTGCAAGTTGTAGCAAGAATGGTGAAATCGCATGGAATGGAAAGATGGCTGCAATATGTAAGAACGGAAAAGTAAGTTATCTCTTAGCAGCCGATGCACCAAAGACTCCGGCAGGTGGTTTCACATCACGTCCTGAGTGGTACCCAACGCTGGCACAAATTCTCGGTGGACCAGGCGCTACAGAGCCAACGTGTACGCCATCTTCAATTTCATTTACATCTCCAGTTCTTCCGCTCGATCAATTAGCACCAGCAATTCCTTACGGTTTGATGGTTGCTGGACACGTAACACCTATTGACCACGCGTACCTCGGGATCAAAGCACTCGCTAAGCCGGCTTCACAATTAACAGCTTCAGATTATGTTCCAGTTACCGCACCTGCTGATGGAACTATTACTGAGGTTTCTAATCTCGGTTCTCCTAATTCATATCGCGTTGTTATTAATCATGGGTGCAATCTTTGGTCTGTCTACATGGTGATGAATAAAGTAACTGGTGTGCTCGCTTCGGTAGCTTCACAGGCTGCTAATTCTGGATATGTAACACCAAATATCAAAGTTAAAGCCGGGGATGAGTTTGGACGCCAAGCAGAGACAATGCTTGATTTCAACGTCTTTGACGGAACCCAATGGTTATCTGGATTCCAAAACATTCAGTCGTATCTAACGCTGGATACATGGAAACCATACACAGCTGACTATCTCCCATTCTTTACTCCATCAATTCGTTCAGCGATGGAAGCACAGCTACAGAAGACAAGTTCTCCACGTGTCGGAAAAATCGATTACGACATTGCAGGAACTGCATCAGGAAACTGGTTCTTAGCTGGAACTAATGGCTATGCCGGGCGCCTCAATAGCGACTACGAAAATGCAACCGCAATGTTGGGCGGTGGATCTGTTCCAGGGAAAAATGATTACTCTTGGAGCCACTTAGCAATTGCACCGCATCAAGTAGATACCAAGGCCTGGGTCTTTTCTTCAGGGTGGTGGAAAGATCCAAAAGGCGACGCTGATCAAGCAGTCCTTGTTGTAGGTTCAGGGCAAGTAGCACCGGATAAACTCACATCAGCAAGTGGCATGGTTGTCTACAAACTCGCACAACTTTCTTACACGCCGCCTGCAGGAGTTACACCTAACCCACCAGGAAGTATGGCTCCATGGCCGGTCGGTTACACAGTCATCACCGGAATGAGTAGAGGAGTTGTTGCACTTCAAGTTAACGCTGATGGATCTTTAAGTCTTGAGTTGAATACAACTCTTACTGATCCTGCATCCTTAACGGCATTTACTGCGGCAAAGAGAATCTATAACCGATAGTTCTCGGGCCATCACCCGTTTCTGAGCGGAGGATGAGGGATTTGAACCCTCGATAGGTTTCCCTATACACGCTTTCCAAGCGTGCGCACTCGGCCGCTATGCGAATCCTCCAGCGCTGGCTGCTCGTGAGAGCTACCAACGGCTCAAGAGTAACGGTGTCGCCAGTCAGCCTCGACACATAAGATTGGGGCAGATCTCCGGTGCGACGCCATCGTGCTGAACTCCCCCAGGGTAGGAATACAGCAAGGGTAGGTACGCTCTGACGGGTGCACCGGAGGTCCCAAGAAGTAGAAGTAAACCCATTCGATGGTCGTGGTCAATTAGAAGTGAATTGAATCGCGGCAGATCAAGAGAGTAGATGAGATGTCTTTAGCGTTATATCGAAAGTATCGCCCATCAGTATTTGCAGATGTCATTGGCCAAGAACATGTCACTGTTCCGCTTTCGAATGCGCTCGAATCAGGAAAGACACACCACGCATATTTATTTAGCGGCCCACGTGGTTGCGGAAAAACCTCTAGCGCTCGCATCATGGCGCGTTCACTTAACTGTGCAAAAGGCCCAACGCCTATTCCATGTGGCGAATGCCAATCCTGTAAAGATTTAGTTGCAAACGGACCAGGTTCAATTGATGTTATTGAACTCGATGCTGCAACTCACGGCCTTGTTGATGATGCTCGCGATCTTCGCGATAAAGCTTTCTTTGCACCAGTGCAGAGCAAGTACAAGATTTACATTATCGATGAAGCGCACCAGCTTGGGCCGGGCGCTGCCAATGCATTACTTAAAGTTGTTGAAGAACCGCCTCCCCACGTAATTTTTATCTTTGCTACAACTGAACCCGAGAAGTTGATTTCAACTATCCGTTCACGTACTCACCACTATCCATTCCGACTTGTTCCACCTGGAATTCTTACAACTCATCTTGAAGGCATCTGCGAATCAGAAGGCGTGAAAGTCGCTAAGGGCGTTCTGCCATTAGTTGTTCGCGCATCAGGCGGCTCTGTTCGCGATGCTCTATCTGTACTTGGTCAGCTCCTTGCTGGAGCTGGAAAAGATGGCGTCAGCTATGAAATCGCAATTCAACTTCTCGGTTTCACTGACGGCGCACTTCTTGATGATGCGATGGATGCTGTTGCAGCACGCGATGGCGCAACGTTATTTAAGACAGTTGACCGCGTCATTGAATCCGGTCACGACCCGCGTCGCTTCACACAAGATTTACTCGAGCGTCTTCGCGACTTAATGATTGTTGATGCGCTGGAAGCAACAAATGCCAACAGCATCTTGCGCGAACTTCCAGATGATCAACTTGAACGCATGCGCGTGCAAGCAAAGAACATTGGACAAGCATCGCTTTCTCGCGCTGCAGATATTGCAGCAGAGGGCCTCACCCAAATGCGCGGAGCGACCGCGCCTCGATTAATTCTCGAACTCATCTGCGGCCGCATCCTCTTGCCAATCGGCGACGCCAGCGAATTGGGACTTCTCGCCCGCATCGAACGCCTCGAACGCGTTGAATCGATCGCACCGCAACCTCGAATTGCTGATCCGGCGAGTAACTCGCTTCGCTCACATACTCACCTTGATCAGAATTCTTCGGATGCACCGAAGCAAGCAGATCCAGCGGATTACGTGAGCCCTGCGACTGCCGAAGCGAAACGTGAAGTCCCTGCTAAGCCGGCAAAAGCCGCTGATGTAGCAGAGGTTGTGAGCGCAGCGAGTAGCTCTGCGAATCAGTCGGCTGCGCCGAAGAAGATAGATACGATCGATGTCGCAGGGTTACGTAGGCTGTGGCCTGATGTTATTGAGAATGTAAAGAAGCGCCGCCGCTTAACGTGGTCACTGCTTTCTGCAAGTGCGCAGATTCTTGGCGTCGACGATAAGAACATCACGATTGGAATCGTAAATTCTGGTGCACGTGATTCATTTGTGCGAAGCGAATCTGATGAAATTCTGCGCCAAGCATTTATTGAAGTTGTTGGCCTCGATCGCAGGATTGAAGTCACCGTTGATCCAAGTATTGATACAACGTCAACTCCTGAAGCCCGCGCTGTTCGAACATCAGAGGCGCCAACAGATAAGACGCAACTATCTGGTGCGGCGCTTCTTGCAGCTGAACTCGGTGCCACGGTCATTAGCGAAACGAACCACGAATGAGTACGGGAATGTATGAAGGCGCAATCCAAGATCTCATCGATGCTCTTGGTCGCCTTCCTGGAATCGGTCCAAAGAGTGCGCAACGAATTGCATTCCATATTCTGCAATCAGATTCAGAAATCGCATCGAGCCTTGTAGAAGCTGTTCGCACAGTTAAGGAGCGAGTTAAGTTCTGCACGCAATGTGGCAACGTCTCTGAAGAGACTGAATGTCGCATCTGTCGCGATCCTCGTCGTGATGGAACAAAGATCTGCGTTGTTGAAGAAAGTAAAGATGTCATTGCAATCGAGCGCACTCGCGAATTCCGCGGGAAGTATCACGTGCTTGGGGGAGCCATCAGTCCTATCGATGGAATTGGTCCTGACCAGCTCCGTATCCGCGAGTTAATGCAGCGACTTTCTGATTCAACTATTACCGAGATCATCTTGGCGACAGATCCCAACCTTGAAGGCGAAGCGACCGCTACTTACCTAGCTCGCCTCATTAAGCCGATGGGCATCAACGTCTCGCGCCTTGCATCAGGTCTTCCTGTCGGCGGCGATCTTGAATATGCCGATGAAGTTACGCTTGGGCGAGCATTCGAGGGACGCACCAACGTTTAATCTCACTATGTGGGCGAGGTTTCGTCTCAGATATTAAGATTTTCTGATAATCGGGTAGCGCCATCATTTCTCGTGCTTCACACTTAAGGCATGGGTCTCATTGTTCAGAAATTTGGTGGTTCCTCAGTCGCTGATGCCGAGGGCATGAAGCGCGTTGCCGCACGCATAGTGGCAACGAAGAAGGCGGGCCATCAGGTCGTTGTGGTTGTCAGCGCAATGGGCGATACCACTGATGAATTGATCGAACTAGCCAATGCAGTTACCCCAATCCCACAAGGTCGCGAGCTCGATATGTTGCTTACCGCTGGTGAGCGAATTTCGATGGCAGTTCTTGCAATGGC
>JBILBB010000045.1:0-7494 GCA_044353955.1 Candidatus Planktophila sp.
AGATGCAATCAACCAGCTCGCGGTTATCCCTGTGATGCTCTTAGAGATTGAAATGTCATATCCAGGGATCGGAGTTGTGGCCCCAGTTGAATCTAGGTTGTAGTAAGTCCATGGCGCATTTGAGAAGGTATCGCGTGATGCAACTCGAACTTCGCCGGATGTCGCCTGCTTGCGCTGATTAATCGAGAGTACCGAGTCATAGATGACGAAGGTCTTTCTGCCGTTAAATGCAGCTTTGAGATGGAAACCAACATCGCCTGTTGTGCGACCATCAGTTTTACGATCACCATCGACTAATTCATAGCTCCACTTATTGGCGCTCTTGAGACGAGATGCCCCGAGCAAAATCCCTTGACTCTCATCGCGATAGAAGACTTGGATACCAGCCGCTGTAGCTACACAGGCACTTGAAACACTGACATCACTTGCTGTACGAGTTCGGATAGGATCTTTGTAATCATTGACAGCGGTACCGTTACCATCAACGATTTCATAGGTAAATTTCTTTCCATCGTATGTTGCGTAGTGCAGATCACGATCTTTGTTATCAGAGTAGAAGATGTGAAGAGTCTGAGTTGTTCCAGAACCATTTACGCATGTCGACACTGGGCTAGTAATTGGATTCTTTGTGCGTGGCGCAGTTCCACCAGCACCATCAACGGTGAGTTTCTTCCACTTCTTGCCTTCCCACGTTGCAATCTTGAGACGACCACTTCCGGCATCTGAATAGAGGACAGTGGGTTTTCTATTGAAAGTAATGCTCGATACATGAGCTCCCGTTGAATTCTCATCAATAACAAATCGCTTCCATGAATTCTGTGGCGTTATCGGAGCTGTAATCACTGCATCCGATACTCCATTGGAATTAGAAGCAACTACGCTAAATGTGTAACTGGTGCCATTCTTCAACCCTGTGAAGGTAATTGGTGAAGTTAAACCACTCTTCACCTCATTGGTAATCAAATTCTTGACTGAGTATGTAGAAATCTGTGCAGAGCGTGCATTTGCTGGGGGATCAAAGGTAATGATTGCCTCCCCATCTGAGATCAGTGCAGTTGCATTTCGCACAGCTTGTGGAATTCCAACAGCGAGACCAACAGGTGGTTTTCTACGCATATCTTCCATCATCGCAAGTAGGAGCGGACCAGGCTCTCTAAAGATTTCTCCCGCTTCCAGATTTGGAGTCATGATTCGATTGATTGATGAAGAGTAAGTGGCTTCATCTAAATGGCTTACAGATGATCCTTCTTCATATTTGGCTGGTGTGTAGAGCAGGGGTTTTGTGCCACCGTTTGCAGCGATACCTAGTGTGCCCGACCAGACAAGTGTTGAAGTTAAAGCTTTACCAAGTTCGAGCGATGGGCTTGGCAGATCGGAGAGTCTGCGTCCATCAGGTAGCTGAGCATAAGCATTGTATGGAGTTGGTTGATCGATACTTCCGTAACCGAAGAAGTTGTCATACGAATCAGTTGAGAGAAATCCGAGGCCATGGCCCATCTCATGGAGAAATACTGATTGCAGGTCATATTCATTTATTTGAGGAGAACCGTCATTGCGAGTATTCCAACTTGCAACAGAGTTAACTTGAATAACCATCTCAGGGTTACCTGCATCTAAATCTTTACCTGCAAGTGCATTAGCTAACGCAGATGGATACCAGAGGCTGGGATCGGGAGCCCCATCAAAACCTGCATAAAAGTTTCCGGGACGAGCACTTCCGAGAATTCCACTTGATGCAGATCTGCTCCATGTTGCATCAATTGTTATCGGTGCTTTAGATGCAAAGTTCGCACTCCAAATATCTACTGCTGCTTGGAAATCTCTCTTCGCCCATTCAGGGAAGTTCTTGTAGTTGACGACAAATTTAGATTTCTGTTCAAGATTTGCAACTTTCGGCGTCCGGGTCTGTGTCGAATCCGCACTTGGCCCGGCATAGATATGTCCCCATACAGTCGATGGCGCGACCTTGAATGTGCTGAGAGCTTGAGATTGAACCGGTATTGCAAAGGAGAGAAGGAGTGTGGAGAGAGCAAGAACGCTCGCTGACTTCCGCATTAAGCCTCTCATAGCGGGTAACGCTATCAGGGTGGGAGAATGCAGTCATGGTCACAGTTACGGTTTATTCACGCCACGGCTGTCATCTATGTGAAGGCGCTGAGAAGACGATTAACTCTTTGGCGCAAGATTTGGAATTCTCTGTGGAAATTCTTTATATCGACGGCAATGAAGAGCTGGAAAAGTTATATGGCACTGAAGTTCCTGTCATTCATATCAATGGCGAACACCACGACTTTTACAGAGTTGATCCGGTGAGGTTTAAAACTTCCCTTGAAAAATATCGTCAGCATCAATAATTTTGTAAGAGTAACCCTGCTCAGCTAAGAAGCGCTGACGGTTCTGTGCAAAATCTTGATCGATGGTGTCACGAGAAACGACTGAATAGAACTTTGCGCCACGTCCATCTGCCTTAGGTCTCAAGATTCGGCCAAGTCTCTGCGCCTCTTCTTGTCTTGAACCAAATGCACCCGATACCTGAATTGCAATAGTTGCTTCGGGAAGATCGACTGAGAAGTTGGCAACTTTAGAGACAACGAGACAAGTAATTTCTCCGGTGCGAAATGCTGCAAAGAGACGTTCACGTTCTTTCTGCGGAGTATCTCCCTTGATTACTGGAACTCCTAGAGTTTCAGATAGATCATCTAATTGATCTAGATATTGCCCGATAACAAGAATTTGCTCATTGGCGTGATACGCGACGATTTCCTCTACAACTGTTCTCTTGGTGCGCGTTGTTGCACATGTTCGGTAGCGATCCTCAGGCTCTGCAGTCGCATAGGTAAGTCGCTCAGCTTCAGTGAGATTTACACGAACCTCAATACATTCTGCAGGGGCGATATAGCCCTGAGCTTCAATCTCTTTCCAAGGAACATCAAATCGCTTTGGACCAATAAGCGAGAAGACTTCACCTTCCATTCCATCTTCGCGAACCAAAGTTGCAGTTAAACCAAGACGTCTACGTGACTGAATATCTGCAGTAAAGCGGAAGATTGGCGCAGGAAGTAGGTGTACCTCGTCATAAATGATCAAGCCCCAGTCATGGGTGTCAAAGAGATCTAAGTGGGCGTAGACACCATTCTTCTTCTTTGTCATTACTTGGTATGTAGCAATCGTGACAGGGCGAATCTCTTTCTTTGACCCTGAATACTCGCCAATCTCATCTTCATTAAGTGTTGTGCGCTTCAATAACTCATCACGCCATTGGCGCGCTGCGATGGTGTTTGTTACCAAAATTAAGGTTGTCGCCTTTGCATGTGCCATCGCTGCAGCGCCCACAATTGTCTTTCCAGCTCCGCAGGGAAGAACAACTACACCGGAACCACCATGCCAGAACCCTTCTGCTGCATGCTCTTGATATTGACGAATCTTCCAACCATCTTGCTTAAGGGCGATGTCGTGAGCTTGCCCATCAACGTAACCTGCAAAATCTTCTGCTGGCCAACCAAGACGCAATAGTGATTGTTTGATCTGTCCACGCTGACTTGGGTGGACTGCAATAGTTTCATTATCGATACGAACGCCCAGAAGTGGAGCAATCTTCTTTGCTCTGATTACCTCTTCAAGGACGCTGGTATCAGTCGTTACAAGAATTAGTCCATGAATCGGATCTGCCTCAAGGCGCAAGCGCCCATAGCGAGACATAGTTTCGGCAACATCAACAAGAATTGAATGTGGAACTGCGTATCGTGAATATTTGATGAGGGTATCGATTACTAACTCTGCATCGTGGCCTGCAGCGCGTGCATTCCAAAGACCGAGGTTTGTTAATCGATAGGTATGGATATGTTCAGGAGAACGCTCGAGTTCAGCAAAAGGTGCAATGGCACGACGACATTCAGTTGAGAGAATATGGTCTACATCAAGAAGAAGAGTCTTATCGCTCTGGACAATCAACGGTCCATCGGTCATGAGAGCAGCTCCTGAATAAATGCGTGTAGGAAATCGCTGCGCTCTTGCATAGTTGAAACTTTCACCCATTCAGATGGTGCATGAGCACCGCCACCAACAGCGCCAAGACCATCTAGTACTTGTGCACCAGCTGCTGCTGCAAAATTTCCATCGCTTGCTCCACCGACCTCTGCACAACCAAGAGGTGGCATTCCTAACTTTGCGGCAACTTTCTCAGCACGTTCGTAGAGAGCCTTTGTCGAAGCTGGTTGCAATGGTGGGCGATTAAGCCCACCAGTTACTTCAATTTCAGCCTTCGGGTTAACTGATGCAAAGGCTTTGATCTCACGATCTACACGCTCGAGCTCTGCCTGAGAAAATGAGCGGGCATCGATATCTAGTATCGCGAGATCAGGAACAGTATTCGTTGTATTTCCAGAAGATAAAAGAGTTGGAACAACAGTTGTGCCGTGTTCTAGATTTTCGAGGGCAGATAGCTTCAGAATTGCATGTGCAATTTCAGTTGTTGAGTTAACGCCCTTCTCTGGTTCTAATCCTGCATGAGATGCTAGACCGCGAACTTTAATTTGATACATCGCAGTGCCTTTGCGGCCAGTCTTCACCTTGCCATCAAGGGATGCTTCTAATACCAATACCGCTTTCGCCTTTGAAGATACTTCTTTGATCAAAGCCTTTGATGCGTGGCTACCAGTCTCTTCATCAGTCGTTGCAATAAGGGCAACTGAACCTTCAATTCCGTTAAGTGCATAGAGAGCTTGGATAAATCCAGCCTTCATATCAAATGTGCCAGGCCCGCGAAGAACATCGCCTTCGATCTGCCAGATAGGTTGGTATGAACCATGTGGCCAGACGGTATCGAGATGAGCAAGTACAACAATCTCTGGCTCTTGCGCACCCCACCAGAAGACAGGACGTCCTTCAATTTCCTTTACTTGCGCAGCTTTTCCAAGCACTCGTTCTGCAATTTCGCTAGCAAGTGCAACTACAGATCGGCAGGCGGCGAGATCATCGCTGGGTGATTCGCAACGTACAAGCGCTTCCAGGTCTGCCAACATGGGTGTAAGTCTGCCGTATTCCGCACTGTTCTCGCTCGTCATAGCGCCGCCACCCCAGTTATACGCGCAATTCGGAAGGTCTGAACTTCACCTGTTGCATGATCTCGAGCGATTAATGAGCCGGCAGAGAGTTTGAGCGGATCAATGATTCTGTGCGAGACCAAACCATTGTTATCGGCGTAACCGATAGAAAGAGATGTTGCAGGTTGATTTTGTAAGTAGTCACTTAGAAGATCGAGAGTTTCATTTGCAGTTGTGCGCGGAAGTGAACCGAGAGCGTCTTGTGCAATGTTTCGCATCGTGCTCTGCTTGCGACTTGATTTCTCGCCGGTACGCAGTGCGCGTAGTGCACCCTCAATCTGAATCTCATCCGGTTTATCAATCTCACCAATAATTCTTGGTGGGCGCGCTTTATTCTGTGCACGTTGAATTCGTGGACCGCTGAGAAGAATTCCTCGAGAATCTTCACCTGCTGGTAAATAACCACAACTGCGCAGGACATTCATCGCCTCTGCAGCATCGTGGCCGCAGATAAGAACCTCAGGTGCAATTCTGCGAAGAGATAAAACATCTAACCGCTTATCGCCGAGAATTTGTGTAATCAGTGATGAATCTTCGCAACGAATAAATGATGCAGTGTTTCCAACGCGAAGTTTTCCATGTTTCTTTGCAACGTCCGCAATTAAATATTCGAGCGGCTGCGGCATCGGAGTCTTGGAAGTCTTTCCAAGGAACTTACTTATCTCATCTCCGGTACGGCCATGATCTAATCCACGTCGGATAGAGCCTTCTGAGAATCTAAATACTGTCGCTCCGCCACGTGATTCGACATCAGCAATAAGAGCGAGCTCTTGAGCAATCTCATGTTCAAGCGGCCCTGGAGCAATTGCAGTGTTATCGCTCTGAATAAGTATGTGATCGACTGATTTCGGTAGATCGGTAACGATAGATTCGTTATCGCCACCTTCAAGGAAATCGATTCCATAGGTGGAAATCTGACCTTGACCTGTAATTCCCAGCCACTCTGATTCGCGTAAGGTCCAAGCAACATAATCCTTCTGCATTCCACCAGATCGCTTACTTGGCGCAAGCCACTGTGCAGCTAAGTAAATCGATCCTATGTCCGGAGCAATCTTTGAATTCTCTTTAAGGAGTTGGAGCACAAGCTTTCTGGTACTTGCAGCCAGCGATCTATCGAGTTCAGGACCAAGCGGTGCAACATTCTTCTGGCCCTCTTTACCGACTAAACCTGACATGCGTGAAGAAATTAGCCAAGCAGATGCGAGAGTCTGCCAACGCACGGATGCGTTCTGCGTCAACCAGATATCAAATTGATGTGTTGGCAGGATTTTGTCATCTGCATCAATCGTCAATAACCCGGCAAGATATGAAATTTCTGCAATAAATGCTGCACAACTTTCATCTACACCAAGATGCAGTGAGAGCTCCTTAAGTTCGCGTACACCGAGCCCGCCAGATCGAAGAGAAGATGCAGGTTCCTGCGCCCAAAAGTTTAGGACTTCCTCAGTCCATCGAAGGAAGGTCGTTATATTTGCAATCGCAGCTAACTGAGTGTTCCGCGCATCTCTTGAAGAGCCGGTGACTGATGGTGGAGTACTTTCGAGTTCGCGATGAACTTTATTTCCGCGCAAGTAGAGAGCGACTTCTCTGGGTAGTACAACGGTCTGTTGGCTAAAGGGAATAAGAAATTTCTCTTCAAGGAGCCACTGCACTCCGGCGCTAGGCTTCTTTAGATCACTTACTGAGCCTCTTGGTGGACCCCATAGCATTGCATCTAGAACTTTCTTCGATGCTGCAGGTGCTTCATCAAGCTTCTTTAACTTTAGTGGGGCGAGTGAAGCGGGCCCGAGCCCTGCGATCTCATTTCCCAATACTTCACGTAGATTTGATGGAATTCGATAACCATCTTTATCCTGATAAATCAGCGCTCTATCAACCAGAGCAGGAAGTACGAAGAGCGCCGATTTCTCGCTCAGAGATACGACTTCTTTCTCTGTAAATGGCTCATTCAACACTGCGCAGATTTCAAGTATCTGTAGCTGCCATTTATTAAGTCCGTCTACAGCTCGCGCAAGACTTGGCGCAGAGGATGCTCGTATGGCGAGGCTGGCAATATCTGGCGGTACTGGTGTAACTAAATCTGGGCGGTGGGTAAATATGGCAATCAGCGCTGCATCATCAAGAGCGCGCAGGTAATCGGCATAAGAACGAATTTCCATAACCTGCCAACGATAGCCGTTAGTGAGGTTGCAGTGCCAATCGAGTTAACGTTTGCGCGGGATTAGCCAGGTCGTGAGAGCTGCAATTCTGCTGACAGCGGGACCAAGTAAGCGATTAATGAATCTTGCCCTACGGAAATCATGGATTGGCCAACCTTCGGCAAGTGCACGAATCCGCAAGATTGCATCTGGATTGATTGCACAAGGATGACCAACTGCTTGCAAGAGCGGGA
>JBILBB010000046.1:0-7329 GCA_044353955.1 Candidatus Planktophila sp.
ACTACTCACTCCCACTCGATAGTTGCTGGCGGCTTACTAGTTACATCAAGAACGACGCGATTTACCTCACGAACCTCGTTGGTAATCCGCGTTGAAATTTTCTCGAGCACATCATAAGGAAGGCGAGACCAATCTGCAGTCATTGCATCCTCGCTAGATACCGGGCGCAGAACGATTGGGTGGCCATAGGTACGGCCATCTCCCTGAACGCCAACGCTTCGAACATCGGCAAGAAGCACAACTGGGCATTGCCAGATTTCGCGATCAAGGCCAGCTGCCTTGAGTTCTTCTCGTGCAATCAGATCTGCATGGCGCAGGATTTCTAAACGCTCTGCAGTGACTTCACCAATGATGCGAATTCCAAGTCCAGGACCAGGAAATGGCTGACGCCAAACAATCTCTTCAGGCAGACCAAGTTCAAGGCCAACTTGGCGCACCTCATCCTTAAAGAGAGTACGCAATGGCTCAACCAACTTAAATTTCAGATCATCGGGCAGGCCGCCAACATTGTGGTGCGATTTAATATTTGCAGTTCCTGTTCCGCCACCAGATTCAACAACATCTGGATACAAGGTTCCCTGTACGAGAAATTCAACTTCTCCACCAGCTGCAATATCGCGTGCTGCAGCTTCAAATGAACGAATGAACTCTCGACCAATAATCTTCCGCTTTGTCTCTGGATCTGTAACTCCAGCAAGCGCCTTTAAGAATTGCTCGCGGGCATCGACAACGACGAGTTCAATGCCAGTTGCGGCAACGAAGTCGCGCTGCACTTGCTCTGATTCGCCACTGCGCAGAAGACCGTGATCAACAAAAACGCAGGTAAGTTGCTTACCTACTGCGCGCTGAATAATCGCCGCCGCAACTGCAGAATCAACGCCTCCAGATAAACCGCAGATAACGCGCTTATCTCCAATTACTTGCTTCGCTTTTTCAATCTCATCGTGGGCAATATTCTCTGTCGTCCACGTTGGTGTACATCCTGCAATATTGATGAGCCAATTCTTTAAGATTGCCTGGCCATGTTCTGTATGCAGAACTTCTGGATGGAATTGAACTCCTGCAAGCTTTCCAGATGCATCTTCAAATGCTGCAATCGGTGTATCTGCAGTCGATGCCGAAATAGCAAATCCGGCTGGTACTTCAGAGACTGCATCGCCGTGAGACATCCATACTGATTGTGAATCAGGAAGTCCTGCAAAGACCTTTGATTCTGGCTTTACTGAAAGTGGAGTACGACCGAACTCTGACTTACCGGTCTGCGCAACAACGCCAGCAAGAGCTGCAGCCATTGTCTGGAATCCATAACAGATTCCGAAGACCGGAATACTGAGTCCAAAGATTGCTGGATCAACTTTCGGTGCATGATCTGCATATACAGAAGATGGACCACCAGAAAGAATTATTGCCTGTGGGTTCTTCGCTGCTACTTCTGCAGCAGTAATTGATGATGGAACAATTTCAGAGAAGACTTGTGCTTCGCGAACTCGGCGTGCAATCAGTTGTGCATACTGAGCGCCGAAATCGACGACCAGTACTGGTCGACTATCGGCCATGCTGCATAATGATTTCTACGCGCTGGAATGACTTCACATCTGAGTAACCACATGTGGCCATCGCACGACGTAGAGCGCCAAATAAGTTCATCGAACCATCTGATGCATGTGAGGGTCCGTTGAGTATCTCTTCAAGTGTTCCGACGGTTCCAACGTTCACGCGCTGACCGCGTGGAACTTCTGCGTGGTATGCCTCAGATCCCCAGTGCCAACCAAGTCCTGGTGATTCAACTGCCTTAGCAAGTGCTGAACCCATCATGACCGCGTCCGCTCCACATGCGATTGCCTTTGCAATATCTCCTGATTTTCCAACAGAGCCATCTGCGATGACATGAACATAGCGTCCACCTGATTCATCAAGGTATTCGCGGCGAGCTGCTGCGACATCTGCAACCGCTGTCGCCATCGGTACTTGAATTCCCAGAACTGTCTGAGTTGTATGTGCTGCTCCCCCGCCAAATCCGACGAGAACACCTGCTGCACCTGCACGCATTAAGTGAAGTGCACCAGTAGTTGTAGCAACGCCACCAACAATGACAGGAACATCGAGCTCATAGATGAATTTCTTAAGGTTGAGTGCTTCATTCTCAGCTGCAACATGCTCTGCAGAAACAGTTGTTCCGCGGATTACGAAGATATCTACACCGGCATCAATAACAGCCTTGTGAAGCTGCGCTGTGCGCTGTGGTGAAAGTGAGGCTGCAACTGTGACGCCAGAGTCGCGGATCTGCTTGATACGCTCTTTGATAAGTTCTGGGCGAATCGGTGCCGCATAAATCTCTTGCATACGTCGCGTCGCATGCTTATCTGGCATTGAGGCAATTTCACCAAGTGGAATACGTGGATCGTCATAGCGAGTCCAGAGTCCTTCTAAATTAAGCACTCCGAGCCCACCGAGCTTGCCGATTGCAATTGCAGTCTCTGGTGAAACGACAGAGTCCATCGGGGCTGCAATCAGTGGAAGATCAAACTTGTAGGCATCTATCTGCCATGCAGTCGATACATCTTCAGGTGTACGTGTGCGGCGGCTCGGGACGATTGCAATATCTTCAAATGAATATGCGTGGCGGGCGCGTTTTCCTGGGGCTATCTCGATATCCATGGCTTATTTCTTCTTGCTGTAGTTAGGTGCATCAGCCACATGCAATACATCATGTGGGTGGCTCTCTTGTAAGCCAGCTGCAGTGATTTGAATTAGGCGACCTTCATGGCGAAGAGTTTCGATATCGGGTGCGCCTGCATATCCCATTCCGCTACGTAATCCGCCAACGAGTTGGTGAACTACTTCTGCGACAGGTCCGCGATATGCAACTTTGCCTTCGATACCTTCTGGAACTAATTTATCTTCAGATAAAACGTCATCCTGCATATAGCGATCTTTGGAATATGACTTCTTCTCACCACGAGATTGCATTGCACCAAGTGAACCCATTCCGCGATAAGCCTTGTACTTGCGGCCATCAATTTCAACAAGTTCGCCAGGAGATTCTTCGCACCCAGCAAGAAGTGAACCGAGCATCACTGAGTTTGCTCCGGCAACGATTGCTTTAACGATGTCGCCTGAATATTGAAGTCCGCCATCTGCAATCAGTGGGATACCAGCCTTGTTGCATGCCTTAGCGGCTTCGATAATTGCCGTTACTTGCGGAACTCCAACGCCTGCAACAACGCGAGTTGTGCAGATAGATCCTGGGCCAACGCCAACCTTTACCGCATCTGCTCCTGCATTGATAAGCGCCTGTGCACCTGCGCGAGTTGCCACGTTACCGCCAATGATTTCAATTGTGGACGAGAATTTCTTAATGCGTTCGATCGCATCCAAGACTGCGCGGTGATGGCCATGCGCGGTATCAACAACTACAACATCAACGCCAGCTTCAATCAAAGCTTGGGCGCGAGCAAATCCATCATCGCCCACACCAACTGCTGCCCCCGAAAGGCCAACGTTCTTTACAAGTTTTACATGCGTTACCTGCTCTTCAATCGGCAGGTTGCGGTGGATGATTCCGATACCACCAGCTTTCGCCATCGCGATCGCCATAGTGGATTCTGTAACGGTATCCATCGCTGATGAAACAAGCGGAACGGCTAAGGTGATATTTCGTGTGAGGCGAGTAGATGTATCTACCTCTGAAGGAACAACATCTGAAGCATCTGGAAGAAGCAAGACGTCGTCATATGTGAGGCCAAGGAGCGCGACCTTTTCAGAATCGATACTCATTAAATGGCTCTCCTCGCGGTCTTCGAGTGAGCAGTCTACCGGCTCAATTAAGCCCCTAGCGCCTGCTCAATCTCATCACAGGCATGCTCAAGGCCCTCTGCCCTAATGACTTCAGAGCATTCAATGGAATCCCAGCCTGGACCACCCAGAACAATTCGTGGTGCTGGTCGAATTGATGGCATCTCTTCCCAGTATTTGGCTTCAGCATTCTTCGGCAGTTGAGCCCATAAGAAAATTGCCGGTGGTGCAACGCGTGAAACCATTGCAGAGAGCGCCCCTAAAGGAGTTCGTGCGCCCAGCACATAGGTCTGAATATTGCGACCACAGAGCGCTGCAGCAAGTGCATAGACCGGCAGCGAGTGAAGTTCTTCTCCAACTGCAGCGAGCAATACTGGACGTGAATTCAACGGCTTCTTTAAGTCAACAACTTGATTATGCATTGTCCGCTTGAGAATCTCAGAGAAGAGATGCTCAACCTCAATTCCCTTTTGCTCAGTCTCCCAATCCTGGCCAATCAAAAAGAGCGTTGGAACAATGACATCAGACCATGCGCCTTCTACCCCGTATTCACTAATCTCATGGGCGATAGTCTCTTCAACAAATGCACGATCAAAACTTTGCAGAGCTTTGTAAACTGCATCTACGACTTCTTCGCGGACTTCAAACTCTTCAACAATCTTCTTTACCTTGTACTCACCTTTAAAGTTCTTAGCTTGTTCAGCGGCATCCGACGGTGCAACGCCTGCAACGATAAGCCTGCGCATCGTCATCAACTTTGCGACATCTGCAGGGCAGTAGCGGCGATGTTCTCCATCATTATGTTCCGATGGTCCAAGGCCATAGCGGCGATCCCAGGTACGTAAGGTGGCCGGTGCGACCCCGATGCGGCGGGCCACCGATGCAACGGTGAGTTTCTCCTCCACGACTTCGTGGGCACGCTTTGCCATGGCGCTATCGTGGCGTGAAGTGGGCTAACTCACCAGTCGAAAATCGGACATTTCGCCCATCTGAACAACTTCTGGCGCGTTGACCCTTGAACAACTTATGAAACGATTGTAGATTCTCCCCATCACTTCGAAAAGGAGCACGGATATGGCCGAACTTTCACGACTACCTCAACCTATTGCAGAGCAATGGGAGTGGCAGTACGAAGGATCATGCCGTTCAATGGATTCAGAGATGTTCTTCCATCCTGATGGCGAGCGTGGGCCACGTCGCCGCAATCGCGAGAACGCAGCGAAAGCTGTCTGCGCCTCCTGCCCTGTCATTCAAGCCTGCCGCACACATGCGCTCGCAGTGCAAGAGCCTTACGGAATCTGGGGAGGTCTCTCAGAAGATGATCGCGCCGTGATTCTTGAGAGTCGCGGCATTCCAAGCATTTCAGAAGCATCATAATTTCTCCTAAGAAATAGAGAAATCCCCCGCCACTAGTAATAGTGACGGGGGATTTCTCTTTGCTAAGAGAATTTCTTAGTTAATGGCTGAATCTATTAGCCACTCGTGAACTTAGTGGCTGTGGCCTCCTGGACCATGTGAATGTCCGTGGCCGCTTGCAGCTGGTTCTGCATCTGCAGGACGTTCGAATACAACAGCTTCTGTTGTAATGAACATCGCAGCAATTGAAGCAGCGTTAGCAAGTGCTGAGCGAGTTACCTTCACTGGATCGATAACGCCATCTTTTGCAAGATCGCCATAGACATCAGTTGCAGCGTTGAAGCCTTCGTTGGACTTGAGTGCGCGGACCTTTGCAACTACGACGTAGCCTTCAAGTCCGGCGTTCTCTGCAATCCAGCGAAGTGGTTCATCGCAAGCCTTGCGAACAAGTGCAACACCAACAGCCTTATCGCCTGTGAATCCGAGATTGTCGTTAAGAGCATCTGCCGCATGCACAAGTGCTGCGCCTCCACCGATAACGATTCCTTCTTCAACTGCAGCGCGAGTTGCTGAGATTGCATCTTCAAGACGGTGCTTCTTCTCTTTGAGTTCTACTTCGGTGTGTGCGCCAACCTTGATGACGCAGACGCCACCGGCAAGCTTTGCAACACGCTCTTGTAGCTTCTCGCGATCCCAATCAGAATCAGAAGAAGCAATCTCGTTGCGGAGCTCAGATACGCGACCAGCAACAAGTGCCTTATCGCCTGAGCCATCCACGATTGTTGTTGCATCCTTTGTAATGACGATGCGACGAGCGCGACCGAGATCTTCAAGTGTTGCAGCTTCAAGCTTCATTCCGATTTCAGCAGAGATAACAGTTCCGCCAGTCAAGATTGCCATGTCTTGCAACATTGCCTTGCGACGGTCTCCGAAACCTGGTGCCTTAACCGCAGCTGATGTAAATACTCCACGCATGCGGTTTACAACGAGAGTAGAAAGCGCTTCGCCTTCGACATCTTCTGCGATGATCAAGAGAGGCTTACCTGCCTGTGAAACCTTCTCTAGAAGAGGAAGGAGTTCAGAAAGAGCTGAAATCTTGTTGGCAGAGATGAGGATGTAAGCATCGTCTAATACAGACTCCATGCGATCTGGGTCTGTGACGAAGTATGGAGAGATATAGCCCTTATCGAATTGCATACCTTCTGCGAATTCGAGTTCAAGCGCAGTCGTAGAAGCTTCTTCTACAGTGATGACTCCATCTTTGCCGACCTTATCCATCGCTTCAGCGATGAGTTCGCCGATTGCGCGATCTTGTGCAGAGATAGTTGCGACGTCAGCAATCTGAGCCTTGTCCTTAACTACCGTTGCATTTTCGCGAAGGCGAGCAGAGACAGCAACAACTGCTGCTTCAATGCCGAGCTTGAGATCCATTGGCTGTGCACCGGCTGCAAGGTTACGAAGACCTTCCTTCACCATTGCCTGAGCGAGCACTGTTGCAGTTGTTGTTCCATCACCAGCGACATCGTTGGTCTTTGTAGCAACTTCCTTAACAAGCTGTGCGCCCATGTTCTCAACTGGATCAGAGAGTTCAATCTCTTTTGCAATTGTTACGCCATCGTTTGTAATTGTTGGCGCACCAAATGACTTTGCGATAACGACGTTACGACCCTTAGGTCCTAGTGTTACCTTGACAGTGTCAGCGAGTTGGTTGACACCACGTTCCATTGCGCGACGAGCGTGCTCGTCGAATTCAAGCATCTTTCCCATGGTTTACTTCTCGATAATCGCGAGGATGTCGCGAGCAGAGAGTACGAGGTACTCCTCGTTGTTGTACTTAACTTCTGTTCCGCCGTACTTGCTGTAGAGAACGACATCGCCGACCTTTACATCCATAGGTACGCGAGCGCCATCATCGAAGCGGCCTGGGCCAACGGCAATAACTGTTCCTTCTTGTGGCTTCTCTTTCGCTGTATCTGGAATAACAAGACCTGACGCTGTAGTTGTCTCGGCTTCATTTGCCTTTACAACGATGCGATCTTCGAGCGGCTTAATGGCTACTGCCATGGTGGTACTCCTCTATGTGTTCAATTGATCTGTGTAATCGATGGACCTATCTTGGGGCTCACCTGCGTTAGCAGTGTCGACCCTTGAGTGCTAACGCCAAGCCTAGGGCGGTGT
>JBILBB010000047.1:0-7277 GCA_044353955.1 Candidatus Planktophila sp.
AATAGATGGAACTAAGAGCTGACGAGATCCATCTGGCTTTGCTAAATCGATAGCGATACCAAGGTTGATGTGATCTGGTGTGCCGAGCGCAGGCTTTCCATCGAGTTCGCCGTAGAAGGCATTCATCTCTGGCATTGCACGAAGGGCCTTGATCATTGCGTAGGCGATGATGTGTGTAAATGAAACCTTTCCACCGCGACCGCGCTTGAGGTGGTTATTAATAACAATGCGATTATCAATCATCAACTTCGCAGGAATTGCGCGCACTGATGTTGCAGTTGGAACCGTAAGCGATGCTTCCATGCTCTGGACAACGCGAGCTGATACTCCGCGGATTGGTTCAAGCTTTGATGCACTTGGTGTTACTAAAGTTGGAATTGGCTTTGCAATTGGATCTGCCGGAGTTGCAGGTGTTGCTGCAACATTTCGAACGACAGGTTGTGTCTGTGCTGGTTGTGTCTGTACTGGCGCCGCTTGTGCTGCAGGTGCTTGCTGTACTGGAGCAGGTTGCACGGGGGCCGCTGGTGTTACTGCAGCAGGAGCAACTGGCGCAGGAGTTCCCGGCATAGAAATATTTGGTGGAGTTACAGGCTTTGGTGTTGGCGGTGTTCCGGCGCCAGGTGTTCCGTTATTGGGTGTTCCGTTATTGGGTGTTCCGTTATTGGGTGTTCCGCTAGCTGGTGTTGCACTTCCTGCCTGCGGATTGTTTTGGAAGTATGTAACCCATTCGCTTGGTACTGAGGTTGGATCAGATTGGTAACGCTCGTACATCTCTTCAACGAGCCAATCATTTGCTCCAAAGTCCTGACCTGATTGCGACACTGAGCGCTCCTTTGCGACCTTCGTACATATCTATTACTAGCCATTTACTGCACCCGAACAGGGGTAAGACTATCGGCTGCACGCCGAGCAAATAAATGCAGGTCCAAGCCTAAAACCGCGAGATTGAGCACATTTTGCCGGCAGGTTCTCGCTCTCACCGCCCTCGCAATCTCCAAGAGGCGAAGGTGCCCGATTCTTGAGAGAGTTGGCAGATGTCAGCCACAGAAAATCGCCCTCTCGCCATCATCACTGGCGGAAGCCGTGGCCTCGGATTCGAGACTGCCAAGGCTCTGGCGCTACAAGGTTTTGATCTCGCGCTCATCGCTAAAGATTCAGCTCGATTAGAGAGCGCTTCACAACAGATTCATAGCGCAGCCTCACAAGCAGGAGTGGAAGTTCATATCTCCACATTCACATGCGATCTTGAACAACCGCACTTAGTTCGCGAAACAATCGACGCAATCACCCAATCTCTTCCAACTCCACAACTTCTGATCCTTGCCCACGGAGTTATGAGCGAGAAGATGTCGAAGACTTTGAAGACAAATGATGAAGAGTGGCGCAGAGTCATGGCGATTAATCTTGACTCTGTATTCCAACTTGTAAATGGAATTGCGCCAGCTATGGCAGATGCCCGTAATGGCCGAGTCATTATCTTCTCTGCATGTTTGGGACGTATGTCAGGACCAGGAAATGCCGGCGGTCTTGCTCCATACAGAATTAGTAAAGCTGGAGTCAACGCACTCGTTCGCAACCTTGCACATGAAACTGGACTCGGCGCTCGCGGATTCCTCGTTGATGCAATCTGCCCAAATCATTCACGAACAGATATGGGTGGCCCCGATGCACCACGTTCTGCAGAAGAAGGTGCAGCAACTGCAATCTGGCTCGCCACACGACCATTCAATTCTGCGGGAACAACTGATGCCGAGAAAGTTACCGGGGTTCTCTGGGAAGACCAGAAGATTGTTCCTTGGTAGCGCGAAGCTCGATTACAGAAACACCAATGTTTAACGCTAGCCTTCTTCTTTTGCAATAGCTAAGGCAAAATACAAAGTCGGTAGCGCAAGCGAAAGAATGATTGCAGCGCCAAAATAGAAAGCACCTTGAATTTGATAGTAAGCAACACCAACTGCAATTAAGTTAGCCAAAATCGTTGGCGATCTTCCATAAACCTTGCCATTTACATATCCGCGGGCACATGCGAATAACCCAGTTGCTCCCGCAAGTGCAAAACCAATCTCGGCAAGAAGCGGCGCCATCTCCTTCTCATCGTGAGTAAATCCAAGCACTGTCAGCCAGAGACCTAGGGCAAACACGATTCCAGCTTCCACATAGAGCAGGGCTGCCACTCTGGAGCGTTTAGTTGATCGCTTGGGAGTATTGCTGGATGCGGAGTTATTACTCATGAGAGAAACTTTATCAGCGCCCTTAGAGATTCTTTCAATTTAACGATGAGATACCCAAAATGACATTTGCTCATGATGGCCTTCGTGACTCATTAACGCATCTGGCTGCTCCGCCATATTTCTACGAAAATCTAAGGAGAGATTTAGCAACGGCGGAGCGGAATAAATCACGATTAACTCTCATCAAATTCATCATAAGTGAGACTTCTGATACTCGCCCAAGTGAATCTCACTACGAAAGTGCAGTGCTCTCTTTTGCCGAATTACTGAAATCTTCCATTAGATCTGAAGATCTCTGTGCACGTTTAGGTCTCTTGGAATTCACACTAATTTTGAAGAGTTCATCGCACGTGGGAGTTGCTCTTGCCGAAAGAATACTTTCAGGGTGGGAACTCGAGGGATTTTCATGTAACTTCTCGATTCTTGAGGTAGCCCCTAAGGAGAGCTCCCTCGAAATCTTGAATCGATTAGATAACCAAGAGTTACGATCAGTTCCCAAGCGTTAACCACAACCTTCAGAATCCACAGGTATTAAAACTTTCACCTTGAGGATGTCACCCATGTCCTAACTTCCCGACATGGAAACCATGGATTCGGATCTCGTCTTTGGACCTATTGCATCCCTTATTCGTGATGCAACCGTTGAGGAGATTTGGATCAACTCTCCTGAGCGGATATTTGTGGCCCGTGCGGGCAAGAGCCAACTAACAAATTTAGTTCTTACTGCTGATGCTGTGCGAGATTTGATAGATCGCACACTGCTCTGGAGTGGTCGCAGATTAGATATCTCTCAACCTTTCGTCGATGCACGACTTCCAGATGGAAGCAGACTGCATGTCGTTATCCCCGAAATCACCGCTGAGCATTGGGCAGTAAATATCCGCAAGCATCTACTTCACCATATTTCTTTGGAAGGTTTGGCTTCACGTGAAGTAATGACAAGCGAGATTGCAACAGAACTCAAAGAAGCGGTTAAGGCAGGGCTAAACATTCTGGTTAGTGGAGGTACGCAAGCCGGCAAAACAACTCTTCTTAATGCGCTGACCTCTGAGATTCCACTTTCTCAGAGAGTGATAACTATTGAGGAAGTCTTTGAATTGCACCCCAATGTTCCCGATCTTGTTCAGATGCAGACGCGTGGCCCAAATATGCAAGGAGAGGGAGAGATTCCTCTTCGCAAGCTCATTAAGGAAGCTCTAAGAATGCGACCTTCAAGAATTATTGTCGGTGAGGTTCGAGAAGCTGAAGCGCTCGACCTCTTAATTGCGTTGAATTCTGGACTCCCCGGCATGGGCACGATTCATGCTAACTCTGCTCGCGATGCAATTACAAAACTTCAGACTCTCCCACTATTAGCGGGCGAGAATATTTCCCACAAATTTATTGCTCCGACAGTTGCATCTGCAATTGATCTTGTCATTCAAGTCTCGTTGGCAGCAGATGGAACTCGCAGAATCGTTGAAGTTTCAAGAGTCACTGGGCGATATGAAAATGACCGTGCAGAGATTGAAAATATCTGGCGATGGAATGGCGATGTTTATGAGAAGGGACTTGGTACATACCAATGAAGAAATCATTCACTCGGGATTCCAAGGCGCCCCAGACCGTGGCGTCAGTGCTTATCGCAGGAATCCTGGTTTTTCTCCTCTCGCAGTCAGTTGTTATCTCAACTGCATTTTCACTATTCGTAGGAATATTCATCACTGTAGCTCAACATAAAAGTGCTGATAAGAAATCGCTAGAGATTCAATCTGCTGCTCCGGAAATGATTGACCACCTAATCACAGGGCTTCAATCTGGTTTATCGCTAAGTGAGTCTCTAAGTGGCTTAGCGGTTCGTGGCCCATCGGTGCTTGCGCCGTACTTTAAGGATTTTCAAGGAGAGCTTCGCGAATCCGGCGATTTTTACGGTTCCTTGGAGAGAGTCAAGCACGAACTTGCACAACCAAGCACAGATCTCATTATCGAAGCAATTTTAATCTCTAAAACTTTAGGAGGTGCAGAGTTGATGAATATTCTGCGCTTGCTTGGGAATTTCATCCGAGAAGATCTCGCATTACGCAGAGAAATCTCAATTAAGCAGAACTGGATTAAGAATTCCGCGCACCTCTCAGCAGGTGCCCCATGGATTCTTCTTCTCCTACTTTCGACGCAACGTTCGACCGTTGAAGCTTTTTCAAATACCTCTGGAATCATGATTCTCTTCTCGGGGCTCCTAATGACTTCAATTGCATACCTTTGGATGAATAGACTCGGACGAATCCCGCAGCAGACAAGAATCTTCGCGGGCCAGTGATGAGAAATATCCTCTTGATATCGCTGCTTTTCTTAATTCCAGCGCTGATCCTTGCCAATGAGGAATTCTCCTGGGAGAGCTTCATCCTGAACTCGGTTCGCAGGAGTTCAGACCGTACTTCTGCTCGAGGAAAGTTAGCTGAAATTGGAGCAGCGGGAGAGATTGCATATGAGAATTTTCGCCTAAAGGAGATTTTCCTCTGCGGTGCAATCACTCTTCCGCTCGTTATCTTTCTTCTCGCAAGGGGGAGTTCACTATTTCTAATCTTTGCGATGATCTTGGTACTTCCTGCATCAATATTCGCTTTCATTGAGAAGTCGCTGAATAGCAAAGTTGCAGCACATCGAAATCAGATCGAATCTGATTTCCCAGGAGTTGTTGAAATGATGACGCTAGCTCTATCTGCTGGTGAATCTCCGCTGACGGTATTGAAACGCATTTCAACTAGAGGAAGTGGTCCGCTCACTCATGAATTTGAATTAGTTATAGAAGATGTCTCAAGGGGAGCGCCATTTAACCAAGCTCTTGATCTCATGAGCAGACGCGTACATTCAATCGCAGTGAGACGTTTTGTAGATGCAATTGTTATAGCGACATCTCGCGGTGCGCCACTTATCGAAGTGCTTCATAGCCATGCAAAAGAGGCGCGAGATTTTCAGCGAAATCGAGTATTGAGTGCGGCGGGAAAATCAGAGATTGCAATGATGATTCCAGTCGTCTTTCTAATACTCCCAATCTCCATTCTTTTTGCGCTCTGGCCCTCGCTATCCAATCTCAATCTATTTGCTACTAGTTAACTCCACCAACAGAAAAGGAAGAAGAATGAAGAAAGTATCTGAAGTATCTGAAGATCTAGCAATTAATCTCACAAATTACTTGTCGGTCAAACTCTTTGACTTCAAGAGAACAAGGCTATTTCAAGCCCTCAATAACGAAAGAGGAGATGTCCCTGGTTGGGTTTTAGTTGTTCTAATGACCACAGGTTTAGTAACAGCGATTTGGACAATTGCTGCACCACGTCTGACATCAATTCTAAAGAATTCCCTTGATGCCATGAATGGAATTCGCTAGAAATTGATAAGGAAAGTTAGGCGAATAATCTTCTGCCAAGTTGGAAGTACCGAGAGCGCTATGGTTCTTATACCTCTCATTACTATCTTTCTTATTGCCTCTCAGTTAACCATTGCAATCCATGGTCGTAATCTTGCGAAGATTTCGGCGCAGGATGGCGCATCGCGGCGTGCAATTTCGGCAGACTTCCAGGCATCTGACACCTTCCTGCATATTGATTCTCCTGATACGAACCACAATTTAGATTTAGTCATTAGCCATCAAGAAGGAATATTGCCTGCCTTAATTCCTGGACTGCGACAAATTATGGGAAGAGAGCCAGAGATAAAGGTAAGCGGATTAGCTCTAGTTGAGAATCAACGGTGAAGTTCTCAAAATTTTCTTGTGTTCTCAGGGGTTGGTCAATAGAGAGAATAAGGGCCCTTCTAGATGAACGCGGAAGTGCATCAGCTGAGTTCTCCATTCTCGCAATTCCACTTTTCATACCTCTCTTCATCTTTATTGGGCACTTTGCGAACGCCACTGATTCACAAGACTCTCTCAGAACTTTGGCTAGAGAATCAGTACGAGCCTTTGTATCCAGTAGTAATGATCAGATTGCCTATTACGTCGCAAACCAAGTTATTGTCAAAGGCGGTGAAGTCCTAGGCCAAGAAAACATTGGTATTCGAATAACTTGCTCCGCCTCACCGTGCATCTCACCAGATGCGCAAGTGATTGTTCATTTAACATCACGAAATCCTGGCAATTCACCATTTAGTTTCTCTGCAATTGAAGTCTCTGCAATTGAATACGTATCGCCATGGGCTTGATGGAAAAAATTAGAAACAAAATTCTCCGTGATGAGAGTGGTTCGATATCTATATTGATTATGGGGCTATTTCTCCTCTCTGTAATCACACTCATGGTTCTGACAGATATCAGCTCTGTCTATTTGGCAAAGCGCACATTGACACAGGCAACTGAAGCTGCAGCCCAACGCGGAGTGAGAAATCTCGATCTTCAAAAGTACTATGAGAAGCGATATACAGCAGTGAGATTTGGATTGAATCTCTTAGGCGATGGAGAGAAAGATCCTGGAATTCCAATTGATTGCACAAAAGGCAGAGCGGATGCTGTCGATGCTTTAAATAGCTGGATAAGAATGGATGCTTCGATTACCCGGAAGAATCTTGTTGCAATAAGAATTGAAGAAATCTCATGCGACGGATATGAGTTAGGAATTCGTACCTCAGCGCGAGCAGTCCTACCCTTCAACCTTCCTCTTCTGAATCAATCCGAGGTTGCCATCACCTCAATGGTCGGCATCTTTGATGAGAGAAAAGTTACTACCAACTACTACGGAGTCAATATTGGTTAACTCCGCTTCGCTTCTCGGTATCCTTAAGCCATGGCTCGTGAATATAACCTCGAAATCAACGAGATAAGTGCGACCCTTACTTCGATTGAAAAAGTCTTAGATCTCCCAAAGCTTGAGGCGGAAGCTGTCGAACTTGAGGCTGCTGCTGGCGTTCCGAATTTGTGGGATGACCCCGAGAAGGCACAGGTTGTTACAAGTAAGTTATCGAGAGTTCAAGGAACTATCTCAAGACTTAAAGGTCTACGCCGCCGCGTTGATGAACTCCCACTTCTCTTCGAGTTAGCTGCAGATGAACCAGATGGCTCTGCTTTGGCGGATG
>JBILBB010000048.1:0-7243 GCA_044353955.1 Candidatus Planktophila sp.
CAAAGCCCATGAAAGGTCGACATCCATCGACCATTAGTGTGCTTCTCAACTTCAACAGCCTGTGCATTAATCGCAATATCCATAAAAGCCACGTTAAAGCCGGTTATGAACATTCCAACTAAGAGAACGGCAACGCTATCTGCGGCGCCCATAATCGCAACACCGACCGGCAAGAGAACTCCAGAAATCTGAATAACTAATTTTGATGAGTGCATATGAACTACTCGACCAGAGATCTGAGCTCCAGGAATTGCGCCCAAGGTGCTGCCAAGTAGGACTAAGCCAAATTGGCCATCACTTAACCCCAGTGAATCTTTAATTTCTGGAATGCGGGGAACCCAAGCAAGGCCTGCAAAGCCAAGTAAGAAGAAGGCTGCCCACAGAGAGTTACGTGCACGAATTCCACGTTGATAAATAGTCAGTGAGGCCGAAGACATTTGGTGACGATATCTCATAAAGTTCGCATATGGATGGAATTCTTGAGAAGGCTGCCGTTAAAAGATTTCAGGAAGCAGCCACAAAGCTCGGCGTAAAGGGTGAAGTAAATATCCTCTCTGAAACTGCACGTACTGCAGTCGATGCCGCCAATGGCCTTGGAATCGAAGTCGGGCAGATTGCTTCATCGTTAATCTTCAAACTTCCATCCGGCAATCCACTTCTGATTATTACAAGCGGTAGACATCGAGTCGATACAGATCTTGTTGCACAGAACCTTGGCATTGCTGAACTCGGTCGCGCTGATGCGAATTACGTAAAGGAAGTTTCAGGTTACTCAGTTGGGGGCGTCTCCCCTATCGGCTGGACCTCACAACCTGAAAAAACTCTTATCGATCAGGCACTTAACGACTATCCCGTTGTATGGGCAGCATCAGGACATCCTCACGCTGTTTACCCAACATCTTTCGATGAGCTCATCGCGTGCACTGGTGCCTCACCCATGGTCGTTGGAGAGTAAAGATGAATACCCTTGGAATGATCACGATTGTTGTTGATGACTATGATGTTGCTATCAAGCATTATGTCAAAGATTTAGGTTTCACGTTGATTGAAGACACTGCGCTTTCCCCTGAAAAGCGCTGGGTAGTTGTAGCTCCGAGCAACGAAGGAGCAAAGATTCTGCTCGCCAAAGCTGCCAATGAAGCACAGACCGCCGCGATAGGAAATTCAACCGGAGGTCGCGTCGGATTCTTCATGTATACAAATAAATTTAATGAAACTTATGACCTCTACAAATCGAATGGAATTGAGTTTGTTGAAAACCCTCGCCAGGAGAAATATGGGCAGGTAGTTGTCTTTAAGGATCGATATGGAAATAAGTGGGATTTAATCGAGAAGCTCTGAGAGCAACTTCTCAACACGATTCTTAATCTCATCACGAATCACGCGAACAGATTCGATTCCTTGTCCTGCAGGATCATCAAGGACCCAATCTTCGTAACGCTTTCCTGGGTAGAACGGGCAGACATCACCGCAACCCATAGTGATAACGGCATCAGATTCTTGCACCGCTTCGGTGGTTAATACCTTGGGGGTGTTATTGGCGATATCGATTCCAACTTCTGCCATGGCTTCTACTGCAATTGGGTTAATGGAATCTTTAGGAGCAGAGCCTGCAGAGAGAACTTCGACTCGCCCCTGCCCTAGCTCGCGCATGAATCCTGCAGCCATCTGAGAACGACCTGCGTTATGGACACAGACAAAGAGAACGGTTGGTTTACTCATTTTACTTTCCTGACTTAGCTTTAGAAGCGAGAGCTTTAAATCCAAGGTATCCAAGTAATCCGCCGACAATTTCAGCAAGGATAAAGAGCGGCGCTGAACGTGGAGCGATTCCGGAGAAAGTATCGGAGAGCATGCGACCAAAGACCGCTGCAGGGTTGGCAAAAGATGTTGAGGATGTGAAGAAGTAGGCGGCGCCGATCCAGGCGGCCACAAGGCGGGCAATCTTCTTATCTTCCTTCTGCTTGAGAGCTAAGAGAATTATCAGAATCAATCCTGCAGTGGCAACGACTTCACCGAGAAGAAGGTTGGCCCCCGTCCGCTCTTTCTGCGAAATGTAGATTGCAGAGTATTCAAACATTAGATTTGCAACGATTGCTCCGGTAGCTGCGCCTGCTAATTGGGCTACAACATAGAGTGCAAATACTTTTCCTTTTATCTTCTTAGTAAAGAATTCAACTCCGGTTACGACGGGGTTGAAGTGGGCGCCGCTGATTGGGCTGAGCAAGGTAATTAGGATGTAGAGAACAAAGACCGTCGCGATGGTATTGATGAGCAATTGAATTCCGATATCACTGCTCAGATTTGTAGCCATAGCCCCTGAGCCCACCACGGTAGCGATTAAGGTGGCAGTTCCTAGAAATTCACTCGCTAGCTTTCTGCGCAACATGATGCTGGGTATCCTTTGCCTATGAGCAGCGTGACAAACAATGAGAAAGTCACGGTCGCTTACTTCTTCTCTATTGGTCGCAAGAGTATTGCCTTCGCATTCTGGAGCATGGCTATCGACAGGGTTCGTAGCCGAAAGTTCACCGGGATTTCATTTTCAAAGCTCTTAGGTACCGGCACAGGTCGAACATTTACACCAAGCGATGCCGATCTGACGCGATGGGGAATGGTCGTGGTTATCGATAAGTCACGCCTTGAAGAGTTCGATCGCTCGGCAATTGTCGCTCGGTGGCGTAGCCGCTCGACTAGTGAATTCCGTGCAGTGTTAGCGCCACTCTCCTCTCATGGGCTATGGGCGAAGCAAAACCCTTTCGACTTTATTTCAGAGCAGAGTGATCCAAATTCAAAGATTGCTGCAATCACCAGAGCGCGCATCAAATGGAATAAGAATCTAATTTTCTGGAAATCAACGCCACCCGTGGTTTTAGATTTACATCAATCCCCCGGATTGATTACTGCTATTGGTATCGGTGAAGCACCTATTGGCCTGCAAGGAACATTCTCTTTATGGGAATCTGCCGCAGCGCTACGGGATTTTGCCTACAAAGGTGATGCGCATAAAGTTGCAATCAAGCAGACCCAGAAAATCGGCTGGTATAGCGAAGAGTTATTTTCACGCTTTGAAGTACTCGAGCTTCGTGGTGAGATTTCTGCGAATACCCGTTCTTAGGGCAGACTTAAGCCATGTCGATCCGCCATTACAACCCGCGCCGTAAGCGCCGTAGTGGAATCACGCCCAAGGCGAGAAATTTTCTCTACGCCTCAGTGCTGCTCGTAATTCTTCTCCAGATTTCATATCCGCTTATCGATGGTGAAGCACTTCGCATCGTCACGATTGCAACAATTTATGCCGGTGCCTTTGCCATGGTTTTGCATGGACATCTCTCATATGGAATCAAATACTCATCTCGATATCTTCCCCTCGCATTCCTCTTTGGTTTAGGAATCGAAGCGCTAGGACTTCATACAGGTTGGCCATTTGGTGTTTACGAGTATTCGCCAACTTTGGGAGCAGATCTCTTTGGTGTTCCACTTGTCGTTCCATTTGCTTGGGTGATGATGATTCACCCAGCACTGACTGCTGCACGACGTGTCTCAAATAGTTGGGTCTGGCTCTACGGTGGCGCAATCATGGCTGCATGGGATCTCTTCCTTGATCCACTGATGGTTGGAGCCGGACGTTGGACTTGGGAAGTTCCAGGGGCGCATGTTCCCTTTACTCCAGATATTCCACTATCGAATGCATTTGGATGGCTACTTGCAGGAATAACAATCTGCGCTCTCCTGCATGTGATCCTGCCTCGCGAGCGACGCAAAGAGAGCGCCTCTCTCGTTGCAGTTGATGCACTTTTAGCCTGGACTCTCTTCTCAGGAATTATCGGCAATCTCTTCTTCTTCGATCGCCCAGGTCTTGCAGTATTCGGTGGAGTTATTCTCAGCGCACTCCTTACTCCTTACTTCTTCTCTAGCTGGCTTGGCAATAAAGATTAATTGATGATTGAGTTGGCTCTCTTAGCGCTCTGCTACCTAGTTTTACTTATCTCTCTCTTTAACTTCTTTACCATTCGTATCCCTCGCAACACTGCAGAGATTTCTCAATCTGTAACGGTCCTGCTACCAATGAGAAATGAAGAGCTCAATGCGCAAGATTGCGTATCGGGGCTTATGGCTCAGAGCGGTCTGAAAAAGTTACAGGTAATCATTATTGATGACCAATCAACCGATAACACAACTGAAGTCCTGGCAAAAGCGATTAATGGCGATACTCGCTTCTCGGTGGTTCGCACTGAGGGTCCACAATCTGGCTGGCTCGGAAAGGTTTCTGCTCTGCAGACTGGATTTCATGCAAGTAATGGTGAAATCACCATCTGCCTCGATGCAGATGTACGTCTGAAACCTAACGCTCTATCATCTGCGATAAATCAGATGAATGATCTCGACCTTGATTTTACCTCTCCGTATCCGCACCAAATCGCAAATACCTTTACTGAGAAGTTGATACAGCCTCTGCTGCATTGGTCCTGGATGAGCACTGTGATTCTGCGCCTTGCAGAAAAATTCCCACGAAAATCTACAGCAGTTGCCAACGGGCAGTTCTTTCTCATTCGCACTGAAGCTTTAAAAACTATTGGTGGATTTGAAACTGTTTCACATCAAATACTTGATGATGTTGAACTTGCACGCTCCTTGATTAGCGCTGGATTTAGAGGCACAGTCACGGAAGGTTCAGAGATAGCCCACACGCGTATGTATGCAAACTTCAATGAGATTAAACAGGGATATGGCAAATCTCTTCACAAGGCTTTCGGCGGGGTTACGGGTGCCCTCCTCGCAACAATCTTTATTGCGGCAACAGGAATCATCCCAATTGCACTGGCCATCACCGGAAATCTCATTGGCTGGTTTGCTTACCTATTGATTGCATTTACCCGTGCGCTCAGTGCACTTCGCGCTAAATCAAATCCTATGTACGCCTTGCTGCACCCAATTTCCAGTGCGCTCCTTATCTATCTCATCGTTTACTCTTGGCGTAAGCGCGGGACTGTTCAATGGAAAGGTCGCACCGTATGACCGGCCATGTGGGCAAGGTAAAGAACTCAGAGAACATCGCAGTAGTCGGTGCAGGTATCGGTGGACTCTGTACGGCAGCGCGCCTTGCTAAAGCAGGACATAAGGTCACAATCTTTGAGAGCTCTGATCGCACAGGTGGTAAATGCAGAACAGAGTGGATTGGTCGTTATGCATTTGATACTGGTCCGTCGCTCTTAACTCTTCCTGCCGTCTATCGTGATTTTTTCCAGCGCACAGGTGATGTCATGGGGCGCGTACTTGAAATTGAAGAGGTTAATCCATCTTTTGATTACCGGTTCCACGATGGAAAGAGCGTTACGTTCTCAAATCTCTCTCGCAAGAAGACCCTTGCTGCAATTGAAGAATCGTTAGGCAAAGAAGCAGCAGATGAATGGGATCGTGTCATGGTACAGGCAGAGGCGATGTGGGATGTCTCGCGTGAACCATTTATTGAATCTGAATTGAAATCACCGGCCTCATTATTAAAGCGCCCAAGGTTGATTCGCGACCTTAAGACGATTGCTCCATGGAAATCACTTCGCGCTATCGGAATTAAGAGCCCATACCTTGCGAAGATTATGGATCGCTATGCAACCTACAGTGGATCTGATCCGCGATCTGCTCCTGCCGTGCTCTCCACCATCGCCTTTGTAGAGGAAGCATTTGGTGCATGGCACATTAAGGGCGGCATTGGAACTCTTGCAGAGAAGATAACTGAACGCTGCGAGAAGTTAGGTGTAGAAATTCGCCTTAACTCTCGAGTCAATGAGATAACCACCAAGAACGGCAAGGTCACAGGGGTTCACGTTGCAGGACATTACGAGAACTTTGATCGCGTTGTGGCTAATGCCGATGCTGGCCTTGTCTATAACAAGTTACTTGCGCCAACCAACGCCGTCGTAAAGGTACGTAAGCAGCTAGCAAAATCTGAGCCATCTCTTGCTGGCTTCTCGTTATTGCTCGGCCTCAAGCCAAGTAGCGCTGAGCCAATCGCTCATCACACAATTCTCTTTCCGGAAAACTATGATCTTGAATTTGAGGCAATATTCAGCAGCAAGACTCCGGTTGAGAGACCAACGATTTACATCTGCGCACCACGCGATCCACTGATGGTGAAAGATCCAAACCATGAAGCGTGGTTTGTACTTGTAAATGCTCCCCGCCACAGCAATACAGGTGATGGACACGACTGGAGCGATAAAGATTTTAACTATCGATACGCTCAAGAAATCATTTCTCAGATAGAAGCAGCAGGAATTCCAATCCGTGAACGCCTTGAAGTACTAGAGATTCGCACTCCACTAGATTTACAAGAGTCAGTTAATGCTCCTGGGGGTTCAATCTACGGATCTTCAAGTAATGGAGCGCGTTCAGCATTTGCTCGCGCAAAGAATCGTTCGCCAATTAAAGGTCTCTATCTTGTTGGTGGTTCGGCACATCCTGGTGGAGGACTACCACTTGTGGGGCTCAGCGCTGAAATTGTTGTTAACGCAATATTAGAAAAGTAACGCGCATAACGCGTAAGAAGCTATAGATAAGAGCTCCAAGGAAGAAATAAGAGAAAACTTCTAGCCCTGGTAATTCAACAATATAAATGAGTAGCGCAATCGCCATAAAGCTTGCACGTACAGGTCGTTCCGTTGGAGTAACCACTCCTATTTCATGGTGACCAAGTGATGCAAGACGTGCACGTGCATACTCTTGTGTCGATGCAATAGTCCACATAGAAATCGCAATCCATGCAGGAATTCCAATCTTCCATCCCATATAGAGCCAGAACGCTTCAGAGATGCGATCGGCAAGTGAATCAAGGAGTGAACCCCAGTTGCTCTCGCGCTCCTGCACAATTGCAACGCTGCCATCGATCCCGTCGAAGATCAGTGATGTCACGAGAAGTAGAAGAGCAATCTCTGCATAATCCGAGAATGCCATTGCCACGGCTGTTAGTAAGCCTAAGAGTGTAAGAAAATTTGGAGAGATGCGAAGTGCACTACAGGTTCGCGCCATGTGATACGAAATCGAAAGCCACCAAGCGACAGCGCCTTTAATCTCAGCGCCGCCATGAATTGCGCTCCAGCGTGCCTCAAATTCCTCTTGAGTTAGAACCTTCATCGCTCATCCTTTATCTGAGAGTAAATCTCACGAGTGGCAGATGAGGTATTCATTGTGTAGAAATGAAGTCCCGGTGCGCATGCTTCTAGTAAGTCTTGGCAGAGATTTGTTG
>JBILBB010000049.1:0-7220 GCA_044353955.1 Candidatus Planktophila sp.
CATCTCCAACTCCATACGTTCCAGTGATGGGTATCGCAAAAGCTGAATCAGCAGATGCGACAGTGATTGATCTCGGTGAGCAAGACGTGACAGTCTCAGTGACTGTGAAGTGGTCACTGCTCTAAAAGAGCCTTATTTATTCGCACTTTTTAGGCGAGTTTGGTCGTGCACGCTTAAGAAGGTACGATTTGCGAGCCTCAAACGTCCCCATCGTCTAGGGGCCTAGGACATCGCCCTTTCACGGCGGTAACACGGGTTCGAATCCCGTTGGGGGCACAAGAGGCAAGTAGTACAAGAAGTAAAGGCTTTGATTTATCAAGGCCCGGTAGCGCAGTTGGTTAGCGCGCCGCCCTGTCACGGCGGAGGTCGCGGGTTCAAGTCCCGTCCGGGTCGCGGAAGAGGAGAGTGTCCACACGCTCTTCTCTTTTTTAAAGTACGTCTACAAGTTAATTTTGAAAATTAAATAATGGCTCGGTAGCTCAGTTGGTACGAGCGCGCGACTGAAAATCGTGAGGTCGACAGTTCGATCCTGTCCCGAGCCACAACTTTATTAATTAAGTGTTGCTTAAATGTTAGTTAAGTCAGGCGTTAAATTAACCTGCAGAACCGGAACCAGATGGGCCTGCTTTGCGCTGAACTTGTGGAGCTCCACCGCTGCGTTGTCCACCACGAATCTTTGATCCAGTTTCAGAGTGTGTCTGAGTTCCTGGAGCGCCCTTCTTATTCTTCTTCGCTTCAAGGGCTGCAAGCATCTTTGCTTTCATATCATCATTTTTATCGGACATGGTTTTAGTCTACCCCTCTGATGGAATTCGTAAGAAGTAAATGAGCATTGAGACCCAGGTAATCGCGCCAAAGATTGTGAGTTGAGTGCCCCAGGTGTCAGGCCAGATATAAATTGCTGTCGCAATCAGGCCATAGATGCCTGCAAGGCCCCACAAGGTAAATGCAGTAATTCGGCGGTTGAGGCCTTTGCGCATTAAACGGTGCGAAAGGTGATCACGTCCGCCTTGGAATGGAGAGATTCCCCGATAGACACGTGATGTGACTGCAACCGTTGTATCGAGAATTGGAGTCGCCATAAGAAATAGTGGGATAGCAAGAGATTTATATGCAGGAACTACTCCGGGACTTAAGCGAATAGTGAGCACCGAGATGATGATTCCAAGAAATAGTGAGCCAGCATCGCCCATATAAATCTTTGCTGGGTGGCGGTTCCAGATGAGAAAACCAGCTGTAGCGCCTGCAGTAACGATTGCAAGGGCGCTTACCAGAACCTGCTGGCGGTCATAGGCGATAAAGAAGAGGAAGAGAGTTATCACTGCAACAGTGCCTGCAGCTCCCCCATCATGATTATCGAAGAAGTTGATGGAGTTACATACACCCACGATCCAGAGAACTGTGATGGCGTAATTGAGGATGTGGCTATCGAAGGCAAATCCCATTGTGTCTGTAACGGTCAAAATAACAGCGACGATGGCTCCTGTAAATGTCTGTGCAACAAGACGTGGCCATGGCTCTAGACCCTTGAGATCATCCCAAAGACCCATTGCAGAGATAGCCACTGCCGGTAGAAGAACAAAGCTTGCCAACTTAACTGTCTCCCAAGAGAAATCAACTGCGAGCATTGCGCCATATGAAGCTGCAAGAATTCCGATAGCAATTGCAACGCCGCCCAAGTATGGAACGGGTTCTTTCTGAATCTTGCGGGCAAGATTTGGAGCATCGACTGCTTCAACTCGAAGTGCGAGTTTACGAATTGGCGCGGTGATAACTCCGACAAAGACCATGGTCAGGAAACCGAGTAAGAAAAATTGCGCGATTGAATAACTCATGAGCATTTAGATTATTACTTCTGGACCTTGAAATAATTCTGGCGAAGATCATCAACTTCTGATTTGCGATAACGGCGATGTCCACCAAGTGTGCGAATTGAAGTGAGCTTTCCAGCTTTTGCCCAACGAGTAACTGTCTTAGGGTCTACGCCAAATAAATCTGCAACTTCGCGTGGGGTCAGAAGCACTTCTGCATCAGGCAGACGGTTCATAAATTTCCCCCATTACAGCTGGCCAACGAGTGTCCGTTTTAGCCGTTATGTCGCGAAGTATTCACCAATGGCACGCTTGTGGCAATACACCAATAACTACTCTTAACTAGATGGAAGATTCGAAGGCTTGGACCATTCGCCAGCGTGAAACGAGGCGTTCGTAGCCTTCACCAGCTACAGAGCCATCGGCTGCTTCGAGGCCAGACAGACTATGTGCAACATCTTCAATAGATGTATCTGCATCAAGTCCATCATTTCCTTTTTCAATGAGAGCCGCCTCTAGATATGCCGCGAGGCCGCCGTAATCTAATTCGACGAGAGATTCCGGATCAAAGAGTTCAAGCCAATCAAGCAAATTCTCAATCTCTTGCTCGACAGGACCTTCACCAAATGCACCTAGAACTATTTCATGGGAACGAGTAACTCTCTCGCGAGCCTTCGCCATCGTTGTCCGAACAAAACAATAAGCGCCGTCATCATCCTTGCCGCGGACTCGCTCATCGGCAGTAAAGAGTGAGAACCAGCGCGGCGGGATTACCCAATTCTCAGTGATGATATGTGGAACTCGATCTTCAAGTAGATCAACACCCGTGGTAATTACCTCTTCCAAGGACTGAGGAATAAAGAATGGAGTAATCGATGATGGAAGTGACTCTTTAAAATCATCGAGTGCAGCCCAACAACGAGTTGCTGTCGACCATGGAGACACATAGCGAGCACCATCGATATCGAGAATGTGAGCACCATCTGGACGTACTGCGGGTGGTACTGGAAAGACTAAACGGCGCAGTGCGAGCGCTTGTTCTTGGCGACGTGTATCAATCGATGCATCGAGATCCTGCCAACGCAATTGGTCACTTACATCAAATGCTTCAAGTGGTTCGTAAATTCGCAGTGATGCGACATACGGAGTTGGTCTCACAATTCAGCGCCCTTTAAGCGCCGCTTAAGCGCGTGGAATGTAATTGCCCTCAGCGAAAGGATCGTCATCATCCTGGTTCTGCTGATTTGGGGTATCGCCATGAAGCTCTTTAGCGAGGCGATCGATATCCATCTCCTGAGAGTTGTACTTCAAATCGCGAGCAACTTTGGTCTGCTTTGCTTTTGCACGGCCGCGGCCCATGGGCGACCTCCTTACGAGTATCTAGCGTGTCAGGCAGGTAGGTTATCGCGCCTTGGCGCTGGACTCCAAAGCAAGGGCAAATGAGCGCGTTTTAGCCTTGTGGCGAAGGGCGTAGAAGCCCACCACCTGCAGGAATAGGCTCAGAGACATCGTCGGAATACGGAATCGGTGGTCCCCGATGGTGCCCATAGAGACGAGCCATGAGATGACAACGGGCACGAAGGCGAGATAGGCAAGGTTGGCGTAGATGCCCTTCATAGATCGCAGCCAGAAGAAGCCGATGAAGAAGAGTGAGATTCCGCCAACGACCCAGAAGAATGAGATTCCTTTGCCGACAGATTTGTAGACCAAATCGTTTCCAGATTGGCTTCCCTTTGCAATATCCACAATTGGATTGATCTTTAGCCACGGATTTCTCGCCATAGTTCCGTTAACAAGTGGGCCAGACCAAGGAGTCCAGTAGTACCAACCCTTCTTAACAAATAACTTTGCCGCCTTTACAGGATTTTTCCCGTACCACTTGATAACGCACTTAACGACATCGTTATCAGAGACAGTTGTTGCAGGTGGCACTGGTTCGCAGGGAACTGCAGGCCCTGTGCGTGCATATCCACCGGTTGTCTGTGGACCTGCACCTAAACTCATTGTGACGCCAAGGTTTGTTGAAATCACAGCTTTATCAATCGATTGAATATTGCGCTGCAGAAGAATTGCAGGGGCAAGTGCCATTACACCGATAACACCTACCAAGATAAGTGCTTGGACTTTGCGGCTCTTATACATAAGTGCCCAGATGACAGCTACAACAATCGATGTCAGAATCCAGCGGGGCTGCATAAAAGATGCAAGAGCCGAGAAGGCGCCGACACCAATAACTCGAATAACAAGTCCGCGATCATTCGGGCTCTGCTTAGACTTCATAATTAAGCCAACAACCATCAACATACACGCGGCAATTGGGCTTTCATATCCCACCGCCATCGAACTCAGTGAAAGCGTTGGGTTAAATGCCAGGATCATGCCAATCCAGAACATATATGGGCGCAACTTTGTATCGCGAAGTTGCTTTACAAAGTAGTAGCTTGCATATGCATAGAAGATTGATTGTGAGAATGAGATGATCCAAAGCAGATTCGCTACTGAGATTTTGGTAAGGAACCAGAGAAGAATCGGATAACCAGCTGGCCAGTAAGAGAGGATGCTCTTCTCAGAGAAATAACCTTCTGCAATAAGTCCATCAACGCCTGAAAGGTAATTCTCGCCATCGGCGCCAAGCCAGCCACCGTTAGGTGTATTGGCCATTGTGATCAGCTTGATCAAGAATCCAACTATAGGAATAGCGATGAGATAGAAGATAACTTTCTTATCTTGCTTTACCTGCCCTTGACGAGCGATCTTCGATTTGCTGGCCATATTTACTTACCTTCCGTACTGAGAGACCAAGTATGAACGAGGTGCGCTGGTATCACCTGAAGGCTCAACGGCGCCTGCTATCCAGGCCTTCATTCCACGCGCAGATAATGAGCGAATGATGAGATCTGCAACAGATGGATCAACAATCGCACTCATGCCGATGCCGCAATTCCAGGTGCGCTCCATATCTTCCTGCGGAACTGATGCAACTTCACTTAAGAACTTCGCTGCAGCAGGAAGCTGCCATGTTGAACGATCATATTTAGCTGTAAGTCCAGCAGGAATTACTCGCGCAGTGTTATCGGCCAATCCACCGCCAGTAATGTGGCTAAAGGTACGAAGGTTTTCGCCTTGAGCCTTGATGAGTGCCAAACAGTCGAGTGTATAAATCTCAGTTGGTGTTAAGAGAATCTCACCAAGTGGCTGCGAGAAACCTTGGTAAGTCTTCTGTAAATCTAACTTCTGGCTCTGCAAAATATGACGAATTAGCGAATATCCATTTGCGTGGAAACCACTAGCTGGCATCGCGATGATGAGATCGCCCGCCTTTACCTTCTCTGCGCCCAATTGTTTCTCGGCATCAACAACACCAGTTGCAGCACCCGCAATATCAAATTCATCTTCGCCTAATAAACCCGGGTGCTCTGCAGTTTCTCCACCAATGAGAGCGGTTCCAGATTTTTCGCACCCGCGAGCGATTCCGCCAACAATCTCTGCGATACGTTCAGGAATCACTTTTCCAACAGCAATATAGTCAGTCATAAAGAGTGGTTCTGCGCCACAGACAACTAGATCATCGACAACCATTGCAACGAGATCTTCACCGATCGTGTCGTACTTACCCATTTGACGAGCAATCTCAGTCTTTGTTCCGACTCCATCAGTTGATGTCGCAAGCAATGGACGCTTCATATCTTTAAGAGCTGATGCATCGAATAAACCTGCAAATCCACCAATGCCACCCATAACTTCTGGGCGTGATGCGCGGGCAATCGATGCTTTCATCAGCTCTACTGCGCGATCTCCTGCATCGATATCGACGCCAGAATCTTTATAGGTTGCCATTACTTATGAACCTCGGTGATCTCTAACCGCATCTTTCCTTCAGACATATCTGTTGGAATTGCAATTGGATATTCGCCTGAGAAACAAGCCATACAGAGCTTCTCTTTAGGAACGTGGGTTGCTTCTATAAGCCCTTGTTCAGATACATAAGCCAATGAATCTGCACCGATAGATCTGCGAATCTCTTCAACCTCGAGACCACTTGCGATTAGCTCTGCACGAGTTGCAAAGTCGATTCCATAGAAACACGGCCACTTAACTGGCGGAGATGAGATACGCACGTGAATCTCGAGTGCACCAGCTTCGCGCAACATACGAACAAGTGCGCGTTGGGTATTCCCGCGCACAATAGAGTCATCAACAACGATGATGCGCTTGCCTTCAATAATTTCGCGTAATGGGTTTAACTTTAAACGAATGCCTAGTTGGCGAATCGTCTGAGATGGTTGAATGAATGTTCGGCCCACATAAGAGTTCTTGACAAGGCCTAGTCCATACGGAATTCCAGATTCTTTTGCATATCCAATTGCAGCAGGAGTTCCGGATTCAGGTACAGGAATAACGAGATCAGCATCTACAGGAGCTTCAATTGCCAAGCGCTGACCAATGCGACCGCGCACTGCATGGATGCTCTGTGCAGCAATAGTTGTATCGGGGCGTGCAAGATAGACATACTCAAAGATGCAACCTTTGGGTTCTGGAGTTGCCCACATCTGCGAACGAATTCCTTCTTCATTGATTGCTAAAAATTCACCTGGTTCAACTTCACGAACAAATGCTGCACCGACAATATCCAGTGCCGCTGTCTCAGATGCAACGACCCAACCACGTTCTAGCTTTCCGATGACAAGTGGGCGTACTCCGTGACGATCACGCGCTGCATACAAAGTATGTTCATCCATAAAGACGAGCGAGAATGCACCTTCAAGTTTCGGCAGGACAGCAAGTGCACTTGCTTCAACATTCTTCTCATCCTGCAAGCCAATAAGTGCCGTCATGATCTCTGTATCTGTCGTTGCAACGCGCTCATTCTTAGGTGTATCAACTTCCAACTTCTGCACAATCTCGGCTAACGATCCTGTATTTGTCAGGTTTCCATTGTGGGCTAAAGCAAGCGTTCCGTACTTAGTTGGGCGCAGAGTTGGCTGTGCATTGACCCACGAACTAGAACCAGTTGTGCTGTAGCGACAATGTCCGATTGCAAGATTTCCTACGAGCGATGCAAGATCAGATTCTGTGAATACCTGAGATACAAGGCCCATATCTTTAAAGATAACAATTCGTTCGCCATCAGATGTTGCGATACCAGCAGATTCTTGTCCGCGATGTTGAAGAGCATAAAGGCCGTAGAAAGTTAACTTTGCAACTTCTTCATCAGGCGCCCACACACCAAAGACACCACAGGCATCTTGTGGTCCGCGATCTGCATCGAAGAGGTTGTGATTTAACAATCCATCTGGGCGACGGCTCATGGCGTAATCCTAAGCGGTAGTAGTGAAGTTAAATCAGCGCGGACTCCTGAAGCGATGATGCGCCCCTGCGCCATTGCATCGGCCCAGCTCTCGTCGCCTC
>JBILBB010000081.1:0-5069 GCA_044353955.1 Candidatus Planktophila sp.
CGCGCTCATGCAAAGACATGGGATTCACTCCGTTTAACTTCAGCGCCTGCCGTTCGCGTTGATCTTGGCTACATCACAAATGAAGGCGATGCCGCTCGTTTAGCTCGAGCAGAATTTAGAGATACCGTCGCCGAGAGCTTCATCATCGCAATCCAGCGCCTTTATTTATCGGTGGAAGATGATGCAAAGACCGGAACCTTGCGAATCTCTGATTTACGAGGCGCCGGTATTCGCCGCTAATCAGTTAGCGACCACTGCAGGGCGTGTGGGAGACTTCTGCCTATGTCAGATATTTCACTTCGCTATCAAACCGGTGTGCCGCAGAATCTCGAGAAGAGATTTGCCGCTCGCGCCGCCGGTATGTTGCCATCTGAAATTCGCTCGCTCTTCGCTGTTGCATCTCGCCCAGAGATCGTCTCTCTCGCAGGTGGAATGCCAAATCTCTCCGCACTTCCGATGGAGATGATGGCGGGAGTTGTTAATCAATTGATTCTTACCAACGGTGCTGAAGCTCTCCAATATGGAAGTGGCCAAGGACATCCAAAACTTCGCGAGCAGATCTGTGAGGTGATGGCGCTAGAGGGAATCCGCGCAAACCCTGATGATGTTGTTATTACTACTGGCTCGCAGCAAGCGTTGGATCTGATTTCTCGAATCTTTATCGACCCAGGCGATGTCGTTCTTGTTGAAGCACCTTCTTATGTTGGCGCTCTCGGAACATTCCGCCAATATGAAGCAGCTGTGGTTCATGTTGAGACAGATGGCGATGGTGTAGTCCCTGAATCACTGCGTGCTGCGATTAAAAGCCTTCGCGCAACAGGTCGCAAAATTAAATTCTTATATCTCATTCCGAATTACCAGAATCCAACAGGTGTCTGTCTTCCAGCTGACCGCCGCACAGAGATTCTTACTATCTGTCGTGAGGCAGAGATCTTCGTTCTCGAAGATAATCCTTACGGCCTGCTTGGCTTCGATAAGCCATCTCCAAATGCGATGCGTGCTGAAGATTCTGAGAACGTTATCTATCTTGGTTCATTTTCAAAGACGATTGCATCTGGTCTTCGTGTGGGTTGGGCACTTGTTCCACAATCACTCAAAGACAAAATGGTTATTGCATCTGAATCTTCAATTTTATGTCCATCTAACTTCACACAGTTAACAATCTCTAGTTATTTGGCGGATCAGCCTTGGCGCGATCAAATTGCAAGTTTCTGCGAGCTATATAAAGTTCGTCGCGATGCGATGCTTGAATCTTTAGAGGAGCACTTCCCAGCGGAGGCAACATGGACAAAACCTGGTGGAGGTTTCTATGTTTGGGTAAATCTCCCACCTGAAATTGATACCAAAGCTCTTATGCCAAAGGCGATTGTTGCCAAGGTTGCTTATGTCCCGGGAAATGCTTTCTATGCAGATGGTTTGGGTTCATGGGCGATGCGACTTTCCTATTGCCACCCAACCCCAGAGCGAATCCGTGAAGGCGTCAAGGCTCTTGGTGGAGTTATCAAGCAGGAGATGCAGCGCCGCGGTACAGCCCTTAACTAAGGTTGCTCTGCATCAACCTTCGATTAAATCTACGATCCGTTGTAGGTCTTCGCTGCCAGCAAATTCAATAACAATCTTTCCCTTGCCTTTACCTGTCTCAACGCTTACGCGTGTATCGAGATAGTCGCTAAGGAGTTCTGCGGCTGCAAGTCCGGCACCTGATACGCCCTTAACTGCCGCCTTCTTCGCGCCCTTTCCTGCTGGCTTTAAGGTCGCAATAATCTCTTCAACGGCGCGAACGCTTAAGCCTTCAGCGACGATACGCGCTGCTAACTTCTCAATATCTGCACCTTCTGTAAGACCAAGAAGTGCACGTGCATGTCCTGCAGAAAGCACACCTGCTGCAACTCTGCGTTGCACAGCTTCTGGCAAGTTAAGTAAACGAATTGTGTTGGAGATCAGTGGGCGTGAACGTCCAAGCTTTATCGCTAGCTCATCATGTGTGCATCCAAAATCTGAAAGTAATTGTGCATATGCAGCGCCTTCTTCAAGTGGATTGAGTTGGCTGCGATGAATATTTTCAATGAGCGCTTCACGTAAGAGTTCATTATCTGGTGTCTGTCGGATGATGACAGGAATTGATGTTAGCCCTGCAGCTTTTGCTGCGCGGAATCGTCGCTCACCCATAATAAGTTCGTAGCGACCTTCACTAACTTTACGAACGACAGGTGGTTGTAAAATTCCAACTGATTTGATTGATGCAATTAGCTCGTTCAAGGCTGTCTCATCAAAGACTTTTCGTGGTTGTCGTGGGTTAGGAAAGATCTGCGAGATTGGAACTTCATTCTGTTGTGCAACTTCAGTTCCATTTACCGTCAGCGATGTTGGGATCAGTGAATCTAAATTAGTTCCGAGACCGCCGCGCTTAACTGCCATTATGCGATTCCACCTTTGTAGTTGATGCTAACAACATTTGAGTCAAAAGTGACTTCATCTTTCGCTTTTCCGCGTTCTGCAATTTCGCGTGCAACTTGCATGTAAGCAATCGCTCCAGGTGAAAGTGGATCGTATGTCATAACTGTTTGGTTGTAAGAAGGAGCCTCTGATACGCGCACAGCACGTGGAATCGGAATATCAATAAGTTCTGCAGGAAAGTGCGAACGCACATTTGCAGCGACATCATTTGATAAACGTGTACGTCCATCAAACATTGTTAAGATGATTGTTGAAAGATGTAAGTTTGGGTTAAGTCGCTTCTTTACAACAGAGTATGTTTCAAGAAGTTGAGATAGCCCTTCAAGTGCGTAGTACTCAGTTTGAATTGGGATCAATAACTCTTTCGAACCTGCAAATGCATTGATAGTTAAGAGTCCAAGTGAGGGTGGGCAATCGATAAAGATGTAATCGTAATTTGCACTGATCTCATCAATTGCAGCTTTAAGTTGTAGTTCGCGTGCAACCATTGAAACTAAGTTGATCTCTGCATTTGCTAGAGATGTATTTGATGAGACGCAATCAAGTGCAGGAAAGCCTGCAACCTTCTTAATAACTTCTGAAATTTGCGCACTGCCCATAAGGACCTCATAGACGCCCGCGCTATCACGATGTTCAACGCCTAGGGCTGTCGATGCATTGCCCTGTGGATCAAGATCGATAACTAGAACTCGCAAGCCACCCATAGATAGGGCTGCTGCAATATTGACCGTTGTGGTGGTCTTGCCGACCCCACCCTTCTGATTTGCGACGGTGAAGATTCGGGTTGAGGCTGGCTTCGCCATCGCCTCTTTGAGGCGGCGGACCCCAACTACCTTCGTTGTTGTTTCACGTGAATCATCGCCGGACATAGGCGAATCTAATCATTGATTACAGGCGAACCTTTGCGCAGCTCAACGATTCGGCCGAGTCCAATGCCTTCGAGGGTAATTTCATGCAGCTTTGCATTCTTCATGCCAACCATCTCAGCGGCAGCACCCTCTCCCTTCATAGCGAGGAGCGCTCCATTGGTCTTGACCATATGCCAACTCATCTTTTTAAGCTTCTCAAGGGGTGCAACTGCTCGGGCGGTGAGGAAATCTGCGCTCTTCTTTACATCCTGGGCCCTGCCTCGGATAACCTCAATGTTGGTGCCGGCGGTCGCCTCTTTGAGGAACTCCACCCTGCGCTCCAAGGGTTCAATCAAAGTAACCTGCAGATCTGGGCGGGCCAGAGCGATAACGATGCCTGGCAAACCCGCCCCTGACCCGATATCAAAGAGGGATGCCCCTTGTGGCAGAAGTTGGGTCACAGGCAGGCAGTTGAAGATATGGCGATCCCAGATGCGCTCGCCCTCACGAGGCCCAATGAGGCCCCGCTCAATTCCTGCCGTCAGCAAGAACTCGGCAAAGGCCCGGATTTCGGACTCTCGCTCTGGAAAGTAGCGGCCGAGTAGCGCATCTACTGAATGTTCCACGTGAAACAGGCTCTGTGAAACTAAGCCGGGTAGATAACTACAAAGCGGTTTGGATCTTCCCCATCAGATTCTGAGGTCAGCCCCAGGGTCTGGATTGTGTCGTGGATAATCTTGCGCTCAAAGGCGTTCATTGGGTCGAGCTTGATTGAGCTACCCGTGGTCTTCGCCTGCTCAGCCATCTTCTCGGCAAGAGCAGTCAGCTCCTTGCGGCGGCCAGCGCGGAATCCATCGATATCGAGCATCAAGCGGCTACGGTCGCCGGTCGCTGTCTGAACAGCGAGGCGTGTGAGCTCTTGGATTGAATCGAGGACCTCTCCCTCAGCGCCAACGAGGTGCTTAAGCTTGCCACCGACGATTGCCAGTGCGGCGCGGCCATTTTCCACATCGATATCGATATCGCCATCGAGATCTGCGATATCAAGTAGGCCTTCGAGGTAATCGGCCGCAATATCGCCTTCTTCCTCAAGCTTCGCCGGGCTCTTTGGAGCCTTAGCAACCTTCTCTTCTGTCGCTTCTACGGTCTCAGCGCTTTCAGTCTCTTTTACATCTGCCATTTACTAACCCTCTGTCCTATTAATGCGTTATTGACGCTAATTGTCCGAATTATTGCTTCTTCTTCTTTTTTTTCTTCTTTGGTTGTTGGCGTTGTCCCTGAACTTCTGGAGCTTGCTCCTCGTTCTGGTCAATATCTGTTGCGCTCTCCTTGCCATCACTCTTGGCCTTCTGAGCGCGCTTCTTCTGTAACTCTTCATATGCAGGAGATCCAGGGGTTGGGTTTCTCTTGATCACATAAAACTGTTGACCCCATGTCCAGAGGTTTGTCGTCGACCAGTAAATCAAGACACCTACAGGGAAGTTAACACCTGAGACTGCAAAGATAACTGGGAATAAATACAACATGATCTTTTGCTGCTGCAACATCATATTGTTGCTCGCATCCATCTTTGGCATGCCCTTAACCATCAACTGGCGCTGCGTAATAAATGTTGTTGCAGACATAAAGATAATTAAGAGAACTGTAACGATTCGCACAGTTGTATCTGCTGAACCAAGGAAGCTTTGTGAAATCTTTGCGCCGAAGAATGTTGCTTGTGCTGCGCTATCTAGGTATTCACCTTTAAGGAAACCGCGAGCGATT
>JBILBB010000050.1:0-7078 GCA_044353955.1 Candidatus Planktophila sp.
CATGGTCAATCTTTAGATGGGATCTTCGGATTACTAACAAATGTTGTCTGGACATCAGCTGGACCATGTGCAGTTGAAGGTTTTGAATCCACTCGTGCGCGCTTGAAAGCTCACTTCGGGCATGTCACAGTCTTTGGCGTCGATAAGTTCCCACGAATGGTTGATTACGTTATTCCAACAGGAGTGCGTATCGCGGATGCAGATCGCGTTCGCCTGGGTGCATATCTCTCATCAGGAACAACGGTGATGCATGAAGGCTTTATCAACTTCAATGCCGGGACTCTCGGAACTTCAATGGTCGAAGGTCGCATCTCAGCTGGCGTCGTTGTCGGTGATGGCACCGATGTCGGTGGCGGAGCATCAATTATGGGAACGCTCTCTGGTGGTGGAAAAGAAGTTATCTCAGTTGGCCAGAAGTGTCTTCTGGGTGCCAACTCTGGTTTGGGAATTTCACTCGGCGATAACTGCGTGATTGAAGCCGGTACTTATATAACTGCAGCATCAAAGGTGACCTTGCCTGATGGAGAAGTTGTTAAGGCTGCTACTTTATCTGGTGCACATAATCTTCTATTCCGTCGAAATTCACTTACCGGCGGACTCGAAGTAGTGATGCGCACTGGCACTTGGGGCGGATTAAACTCAGTTCTTCACTCTAATTAATTCAGATTAACCAACAAGATTGAAGTACGGTGAAGGAATTTTCACTCGACTTCTAAAGGTATCCCCACGCAATAACTTTGTAGAGCCATTACTTGAAGTGCCCTTTATATAGGTAACAGCTCCTGCTGTGTTTCTCGACATGATTTCAAGTGTGATGATGTCAGGCAGTAAGAATGCCGTTGCAACAACGCTCTGATCGGCAGATGCGCTCCAGTTAGCAAAGCGCGGATTATTCTTCACCTCAACGCTTGCTGAATCTGGAACAGATTGCGTATACGCAGTTGCCGTACCCCAAGCATCAAGAGTTGTTTGTGTTGCTCCGCCAGATGAGGATGAGTAGTACGCCTGAATAGGCTTTCCCTTACTTAAGATTGCCAAACTTGTGAAGGTATCAACATTGGTACGCACCACTGCCGCCTTCCAAAGCTTTCCAATTTTTGGCTCAGCCTCTTTTGAAAACCCTACAAAATTTTGATCTGCGATATGAGAATACACATGGCAATCGCAGGAAGGTTTAATCGTCGTAATCTTGGAGAGCGCATACGAGCGCGCCGCAATTGCTTGTGCTTCTAGAACTGCAGCGGGCCAATTAGATGGCACTTCGCTAATTCCCCACAGATACTCATCATGAAGCGATAAAGATGTTGTTACTTCCATTAGCCCTTTAACGAGCTTTACTTGAATTTGCCCATATCTATAGCGATCAGTCTTACCAGATTGAGTGACTGAGATAGTTGGAGATGGTCCAATCCAGCGAATCGTAAGCGCTCTGCTTTTAAGCGCTCCTGTCGAAATAACTTTATCTTCAAGAATGAAGTTAACTCTCTGCTTTGCGCCCACCGAAAAGGCAGGTACAGCTGGTGAGTTGAGTGGGAGATCTCCATCAAAGATCTGAAGAACGGTGGTCGCATTGGTTCCAGCGATGGAAAAATCCTTGAGTGACTTACCAATATTTACACGGATAGTGTGCGAATCCACTACTGGCGTAACGAGAACATCTTTGTAGTAGTAGTTAAGGATTGCAGTAGCGCTTTCTCCAGCCACTGCTCTTGCTTTAGCTCCAATTTGGCTCATCCCGACTCCATGTCCATAACCAGAGCCAGTGAATGAGAATTTTGCTGGCGCTTCAGCTTGTGCAAATGTTGGAGTAAAAAGAACCAGCAGCGCTAAAGAGAGAAGTACTCTGATTCGCTTCATCTTCATGGAGCTCAATCTTTTGGTACTAACGATTTTGCGGATGTTAAGAATCCTAGACCCCAAGAAAAATGCATAGTGGGGAGAATTAAGAGTAAAAGAATTACTTCACGTAGAGTCGAAGCAATCTTTACTGAAGCGAGCAAGAGAAAGAGTAGATAGATAGAGGCAGGCATAAAGAAGATTGAGTGAAAAGCTGCTCCAAAGATTAGCGATGTGGTAAATCCAAGCAGCGCTAAAGGCGGCGCAAGGTATCTGTAATTAATTGTTCCTGGATGTCTGCGCGAAACCACTCGGCGCCATTTTCCATATTCGAAATACTGCTTTGCCAGCGCTTTAAGATTTGGACGAGGGCGATAGATGACTTGCAAGCGGGGATCAAAGTAAATTGTTCCGCCATTCTCCCTCAGCCGAAAGTTAAGTTCCCAATCTTGGGCGCGTGTAAATCGCTCATCAAATCCACCTATGGCAAGTAGCGCTTCACGTCGAAAGGCACCTAGGTAGACGGTATCTACAACGCCAGCAACTCCGCCAGTGTGAAAACGTGAAGCGCCAACCCCAAATGGACTTCGCATTGCACCCGCAACAGCTTTCTCAAATCTACTTTTTCCGACTGCAGCCATTACTCCGCCCACATTTACGGCGCCGCTAGCGTTTAAGGTTTCAACAACAAGTGAGATGTAATTTTGAGGAATCTGGGCATGTCCATCAACGCGAACAACGACTGGGCTAGCAGATTTTTTGAGAGCGAGATTTAAGCCTGCTGCAGTACGCCCAGTTGGATTCTCAACAATTACCACTCGCGAATCTGATTGTGAAATTTTCCGTGCGATTTCTAGAGTTCTATCTCTAGATGGACCGATTGCCAAAATCACTTCAAAGATTCCGCGATAATCCTGAGAGAGAATTGAGAGAACTGCACTCTCTAAATGACGTTCTTCATTGAGGACAGGCAGAATCACACTCACGCTTGGCAGCGGTGAGCCAGGTAACTCTTGTATATGTGTCGCCATCAGCCCTCCACGGTATCGCCCAAGTATCCTACGGAAGTGAAATCAAAGCGTGCGATTCGGATAATGACATCACTCTCACTTGGTGTTGTCTTTGTTGCATCTCTATCGTGGCTTGGTTTAGGTCAGGTCAGTGGCCAAATTTCTAGAATCAATGTCTTTGGGAACCTCTCTGATCGCCCTGAGAAAACATCTCGCGCTCTTAACTATCTCGTTGTCGGCTCTGACTCCCGCGAGGGTCTCACGCCTGACGAGATTAGAAAGTTGAAGGTAGGAAGTACCGCAGTTGCCGCTGGTGGACGTTCTGACACTATGTTCTTGGTGCACATCAGCAAGAAGCGTGATGCAGCTTTTTTCATCTCTCTTCCGCGAGACACCTTAGTACAAGTTCCTGCCCACATTAGCCAAGATGGAACAACTGATATTCCAGAGCGACCAGGAAAACTCAATGCATCATTTGCATTTGGTGGAGCTCCACTTCTTATTCAAACAATTGAAGCAAAGACCAATTTGAAGATTGACCACTATGTAGAAGTAAATTTCGCTGGGTTTACCGGTGTCGTCGATGCTTTAGGTGGAATTGAAGTCTGTTCCAAAGTGGCGATCAATGATCCGAAGAGCCACCTCGTAATGAGCGCCGGCACACATACCCTTGACGGTCTAGAAGCTCTCAAATATGTACGAACTCGAGATTTCGATGGGCGCGGAGATATTGGTCGTATGGAACGTCAACAACAATTTGTCAGTGCAGTACTGCGTAAAGCTACGAGCACGGGAATACTTCTCAATCCAATCAAGTTAGCAAATTTCTACAACGCCACAATCTCAACTGTAAAGCTAGATGAAGACCTTGATAAGAACGACCTATTAACTCTTGCAAAGCAGATGCGCAATCTCTCTTCTGGAAATATTCGTACGCTGACCGTTCCGATAGCTAATCCAAATGGACGCCACCCTGAAGTTGGATCTGTCGTTATTTGGGATGAAGTGCTCGCCGCCGATCTATGGACACGCGTTCGTGATGATCAGGCTCTTGTAGATAAGGTTAAGAAGAAGCCAGCACCGACCGCTTCAGCCACTGCTAAGGCTGAGGAGATTGATAAATTCAAGAGTAAGACTGCGGCAGAAAACCCATGCGCTCCAGCGCAATAGTCTGCAAATGTGCAAAATATTTATTGAGGCTGCAATAGACTCATCGGCATGGCTCTGAAGCTTTCTGTAATCGGCGTTGGCTACCTTGGTGCTACACATGCAGCATGTATGTCATCTCTTGGCTTTGATGTCATTGGAGTCGATACCGACCAGGGCAAGGTGGATCTTCTCTCACAAGGTGAATTGCCATTCTATGAACCAGGGCTCGACACACTTCTTGCAGCAGAAATTAAAACTGGACGCCTTCGCTTTACAACAGAATTCGCAGAAGTTGCTGATGCAGATATCCACTTTATCTGTGTAGGAACGCCGCAAAGTAAAGATGGATTGGCAGCAGATCTCACCTATGTAAAAGCTTCAGTTGCCGCGATTGCTCCGCACCTTAAAGAAGGCTCTCTTGTAGTTGGAAAATCCACTGTTCCTGTGGGCACCGCTCAACTACTGCGCGATCAACTTGCTGTTCTCGCTCCACAAGCAGATTTGGCGTGGAACCCAGAATTTCTCCGCGAAGGATTTGCTGTCGAAGATACCTTGACGCCAAATCGCCTCGTCGTGGGTGTAGCAAATGATCGTGCAGAAGAAATCCTTAAAGAGGTTTACAAGCCGATTATCGATCTCGGAACTCCATGGATTCGCGCTGATCTTCCAACAGCTGAACTTGTTAAGGTTGCAGCCAACTCTTTCTTGGCGACAAAGATCTCATTTATCAATGCGATGGCTGAAGTATGCGAAGCAGCAGGCGGCGATGTCACAGTTCTAGCAAAGGCAATTGGGTATGACCCACGAATCGGAAGCCGATTCCTTCAAGCTGGCATTGGATTTGGCGGCGGATGCCTTCCAAAGGATATTCGAGCGTTTATGGCACGTGCACAAGAACTTGGTGCCAACCAAGCCCTTGAATTCTTACGCGAGATTGATGCAATTAACTTACGCGCACGCCAACGAGTAATTGATGTTGTCAGAGCCGATCTCTCTGAAGATTTAACGCAGTATAAAATTGCCGTACTTGGAGCAACATTTAAGCCCGATAGTGACGATGTTCGTGACTCTCCAGCGCTAGATATTGCAGCCCAATTACAAGCAGCAGGTGCAACAGTTGTAGTTCATGACCCTAAAGGTATTGAGCCTGCTCGCAAACGTTTCCCTAATCTCGATTACCAGGAGAAAGTTACTGATGCGGTAAAGGGCGCTGATGCAATTCTGCACTTAACTGAATGGAAAGAGTATCGCGAGCTTGATCCTTCAGTGATTGGTCAACTTGTAAAGAGTAAATTCATCATTGATGGTCGTAATGCCCTCGATCGCAATAAGTGGCGCGCTGCTGGTTGGCGTTTCCATGCGCTAGGTAGAACCGACTAAAAACCAGTTTTTTGGTTACGTCGTGCGTTAAGCGCTGCGCCCTTTGCCTTCGCCTCTTCATTAATATCCTTGAGCGCTGACTCAACTTTTGCTGAAATTGCAGCATCAGAGATTCCCAAGATTCGCGCAGCAAGAATTCCTGCATTCTTAGCATTGCCAACTCCAACTGTGGCAACTGGAATTCCCGCAGGCATCTGAACAATCGAAAGCAATGAGTCCATGCCATCAAGATTCTTCAGCGGGACAGGTACGCCAATAACTGGCAGCGGAGTAAGAGATGCAACCATGCCAGGTAGATGAGCTGCTCCCCCGGCACCAGCGATGATTACCTTAAAACCTTTCGCCTTCGCTTTCTGAGAAAACTCAACCATTTCTAGTGGCATGCGATGGGCAGAAACTACATCTGCTTCATAAGAAATTCCGAGTGAATCTAAAACTTTTGCAGCTTCTTCCATGACTGGCCAATCAGAGTCAGAGCCCATGATGATTGCAACATCTTTTGCTTCACTCATCGATTACTCCGCTCATGTAGTCACGTGCATGCTGCACATCATCTCTTAATTGTAGAAGGTTAGAGCCTGCTGCGGTGACATGGCCAATCTTGCGCCCTGGACGGACTTCCTTCATATATTGATGAAACTTGAGATCTGGATTGCGAGCCATGAGGTGCAAATATGGCCGATACATATCTGTCTTCTCTCCGCCCAAAATATTTCCCATCACAGCAAAATCGTGTGTCATCGCAGGATCACCAAGCGGAAGATCTAGTACTGCACGTAGATGTTGTTCAAATTGGCTTGTGCGCGAACCATCGATTGTCCAATGGCCAGAATTATGTGGGCGCATCGCAACTTCATTGATAAATAGTTGCTCACCCTTAACAAACATCTCCACAGCCATCACGCCAACTACCCCGAGTTCGTGGGCTATATCGAGAGCCAACTTCTGTGCTCGAGTCGATAGCTCTTCGCTAATCTCTTGGGCTGGTGAGATTGTTAAGGTACAAATTCCATCTTCTTGAATAGTTTCAGTAGCCGACCATGAAGTGGCTTGTCCGTGTGGAGACCTTGCAATCATCACCGCGATTTCGCAATCAAACGAAATGAGCTCTTCGATAAGTAACTTTGGGGCGCTCTTGAGCAGCTGGGCTAACTCATCTTGAGAGTTAATTCTCCAGACTCCGCGACCGTCGTACCCACCTGAAATAGATTTTGCAATAAGTGGATATTGATCAATGCCTTCGGTAGATGTTGCTACTTTCCATGCAGGGGCTGGATAAGAAGTTAACTTCTCTCGCATCTGCTCTTTATCTTGTGAATAAATAAATGCTGACGATGATGGATAAACGCGCACACCAGCGCTCTCGAGACCCTTGATTACGGAAATCGGAACGAGTTCATGTTCGAAAGTAACGACATCGCATTGTGAAGCAAACTCTTTAAGTGCAGTTAAATCTGAGTAATCACCAACGGTATGGCTGCAAATCTGTGCACCCGAGTCTTGAGAGCTTTGTGCAAATAGTTGGAGTTTGATTCCAAGAGCTGCAGCGGGAGCGACCATCATTCGAGCAAGTTGTCCTGCACCAATCACACCGACGGTAGGAAATCGCTCGCTCACGGACCTATCGTAGATGAACGATGTCCCCAACTGTAATTCTCTGACCACCCTCAAGAATTAACTCTCCTGCTGGTGAAATATCTTCT